>JAAXVQ010000029.1 GCA_013335425.1 Candidatus Firestoneibacteriota bacterium
CGAAAAAGTCCGCGGCGCCTATGCCGACGGCTTAAATCGGAAAAACATTTCATCATTCATCAGCCACACCCACCGCACGACGGCCCCGCCCGGGCCGGCAATCGCCGCATTGAGCAACATTTATTTTGAGGAGGCACACATGCCCGCAGCTCAAACGCCCATGCCCAGCGACTTGGAGATCGCCCAGGCCGCCGCTTTGCGCCCCATCACGGAAATCGCCCGGACACTGGGGCTTAACGAGGATGATTTGGAGCCCTACGGCAAATACAAAGCCAAGGTGCATCTGGACGTGATCACACGCCTGCAAAATCGGCCCTTGGGGAAATATATCGACGTTACCGCCATCACCCCCACGCCCTTGGGCGAGGGCAAGACCGTGACCACGCTCGGGCTTTCGCAGGCGCTGGGCAAAATCGGTAAAAAGGTGGCGACCTGCATCCGCCAGCCTTCCCTGGGTCCCGTGTTCGGCATCAAAGGCGGGGCCGCCGGCGGCGGTTACGCCCAGGTGGTGCCCATGGAGGATTTCAACCTGCATTTGACCGGAGACATTCACGCCGTTTCCCTGGCCAACAACCTGCTGGCGGCCTATATCGATTCGCATCTGCTCCACGGCAATGCCCTGAAGCTCGACCCCAACTCCATCACTTGGCGCCGCGTGGTGGACATTTCCGACCGGGCCCTGCGCCAGATCGTGGTGGGCTTGGGCGGCAAGGAAAACGGTGTTCCCCGCGAAACCGGGTTCGACATTGCCGTGGCGTCGGAGGTCATGGCCATTTTGGCCCTGGCCACGGACTTGCAGGACATGCGCCGCCGGCTGGGAAAAATCGTGGTGGGCATGAACACGGAAGGCAAACCCGTCACGGCCGAAGATCTAAAGTGCGCCGGGGCCATGGCCGTGCTCATGAAGGACGCGCTCATGCCCACGCTCATGCAGACGCTCGAGCACACGCCGGTGTTTGTGCACGCGGGTCCGTTCGCCAACATCGCGCACGGCAACTCCTCCATCATCGCGGACCAAATGGCCCTGCGCTTGGCCGACTACGTGGTGACCGAGAGCGGCTTCGGCGCGGACTGCGGCTGCGAGAAGTTCATGAACATCAAGTGCCGGGTTTCGGGTTTGCGCCCCGATGCCGTGGTTTTAACCTGCACGGTGCGCGCGCTCAAAATGCACGGCGGCGCCTTTGCGGTCGCGCCGGGCAAGCCCCTGGACCCCGCCCTGGTGGCGGCGCCCAACGAAGAAGCCCTGCTCCGCGGCTGCTCCAACTTACAAAAGCATATCGAGTCCGTGCGTTTGCACGGCGTGCCCGTGGTAGTGGCCGTCAACCGCTTTGCTTCCGACTCGGAGCAGGAACTGGCCCTGATTAAAAAACAGGCCCTTACCTTCGGCGCCTGCGCGGCCGTGACCATGGAAGTTCACGCCCGCGGCGGGGAGGGCGGGCGGGAATTGGCCGCGGCGGTAGTGGCTGCGGCTGCGGAAAAAAGCGAATTTAAATTTCTTTACCCGGACGAGGCTGCCATCAAGGAAAAAATAGAAACCATTGCCCGCGAAATTTACGGCGCCGATGGCGTGGATTACCTGCCCGAAGCGGAAAAGAAAATCAAACTCTACACGGAGTTGGGCTACGCCCGCTTGCCTATTTGCATGGCCAAGACGCACCTCTCGCTTTCGCATGACCCCAAGCTCAAGGGGCGGCCGAAAAATTTCCGCGTCCCGGTTCGCGATGTTCGGGCCTCCATCGGCGCCGGATTTCTATATCCGCTGTTGGGAGACATGCGCACCATGCCGGGTTTGCCTTCCGTACCGGCCGGCAATTTTATCGATCTGGATGCAAACGGTAAAATCAGAGGGTTGTTTTAATCCATGTCCGCCGCCAAGCGTACCCGCTTACCCACCGGCCGCGAGGCCGCCCGTTTCTTGGATGCGGCTTTGGACGTGAAGCGCTTTTCCGACAGCGCCTTGAACGGTTTGCAGGTGGAGGGCACTCGACCCGTGCGCCGGGTGGCGGCGGCCGTGGACGCTTCCCTGGAAACGTTTCAAGCAGCCGCCCAAGCCGAGACGGATTTGCTGGTCGTGCATCATGGGCTTTTTTGGGGAAAACCTTATGCCTGGACCGGCCCGCAGGCCCGCCGTCTGCGGGTTTTAGTGGAAAGCGGCATGAGTTTATACGCCGCGCACCTGCCCCTGGATGCGCATCCCAAGCTGGGCAATAACGCCTGCCTGGCGCATGCGTTGGGTTTGAAGGCCCTAAAACCCTTCGGCGCATACCACGGCCAGACCATTGGTTGGTCCGGCATATTGCCGAGCCCGGTTTCACGGGAGGGCTTGGCGAAAAAGCTGTCGAAAATTTTAACCGTTCCGCCCCGGGTGCTGCCTTGGGGTCCGGAATCCATCCGGACCGTAGCCGTGGTTTCAGGCGGTGGCGGCGATATGGCGGAGCAGGCCTGGGAAGGGGACAATCCCATGGAGGCTTTCATCACCGGGGAAGCCTCGCACGTCATTTATCACCCTTGCCGGGAAGCGGGTTTGAATTTGTTCCTGGGCGGTCACTACGCCACCGAGACGCTGGGCGTGCAGGCCGTGGCCGAGTTGTTGGTAAAAACTTATGGTGTGAAGAGTTTGTTTTTAAAATTACCCACGGGTCTGTGATACCTGCTGAACCCTAGATATCGCTGCGGCACATCCTGGAGGAGCGTATGACTGGGACAGCCAAAATTCATCTCCTGCAAGAAGTCTCTCTCGGATTTATTTTCCTGACTTTTTTTTCAACGGGTTTGGTCTCCGTCGTTGCCGCGGCAACGCCTACGCCGGTTGTCCCCACCTTGATTACCAATGGAGAGTTAACGGGCGCGGGCACTTACCCATCCGGGTGGTACGGCTGGCGGGATGATCATCATGACCCGGATGCGACGGTTTACCTGGGCGCCGCCGGAAATTCGTGGGTGGTTTGGGATGAGGCGGGCATCTACCAGGATGCTTTCACGGGTTTTTCAGCGGGAGACCTGATTTATTTTGGCGCGTATTTGCTGACGCCCTCCGGCGACCGCCTGCAGGACGGCTTTGAATACGGCTATGTTGCCCTGGAGTTTTGGGACAGTTCCAATAATCTGCTCTCGGCGGTAACCGCTTCTCCGGTGATTAATTCTTTAAGCTCGGCCGACACCTGGATTTTTTCCGGCGGCGTTGTGAACGTTCCGCCCAACACCGACCACGTGAGAATTTTAATCCGCATGGGCAACGGCAATTTATCCGCGGGGAAATTCAATGCGGATCAGGCATTTATGCGCAACCTGGCCACTTACCCTTTGGCGCCCACGGTTACGCCCACACCGACGGTTTCTGCCGAACCCACCGAGGTGCGCTTCGTTCCGGAACGTTATGGTGCGGCCCGGCCGAATCCCTTCATGCCCGGAAGAGGGCAGAAAACGTTTTTTCTGCCGGAGAGTGCGGCATCGCCTCGGCCGAGCATACGTATTGTGAACCTGCGCGGAGAAAAAGTCCGAGTCCTGGAAAACGCCCGGAGCTGGGACGGGCGCGATGATTCAGGGCGTCTCTGCGAGGGGGGGATTTATTTTTATCAGATTGAAACCGGCGCCAAGCCTGTTTCCGGCAGCGTGGTGCTGATTCGATGACCGCTCAGCGGATCCCGGTACCCGACCGCCGTTGGTTGGGGAGAGGTTATCGATTTCTAGCCGGAGGGCTGGCGGCTGCGGGCATCATGCTGGCGGCGTTGGGCGCGATTCACGCCAACCTGCTTGAATTGGAAGCCACGCGGGTTATCGAGTATGGAAAATTGGCCGAGCAAATAGGCAAACTGGCGGCGAGTTACAGCGCCCTTAAGCAGTACGATCATCTTCTGGACCTGATGCAGCTGCTCACCCGGACCCCCGCCATCCGCTTCATGGCGCTGGAAGTCAATGGCGCCAAAGTGCTCCAAGCCGGACGCGAAGCGATTGCCGGGCAGACAAAGCCTTGGCGCTCCGGAGGGAAGGCGATGTCCATCGGCAGCGACCTGCTGTTTTGGATCCCCCTGGACCCGGGCGCTTCCCGGCTTCAGGAAAAATCGGGTTTGAGGATGTTGTTTTCCTTGGGTGACCTCAAGGAACGACGACGGAACATATTATGGATAAGCGGGTTAATCGCGCTTCTGCTTGCGGCCTTAACGGCTCTGCTGCAGACGTTGGATCAGACCCGGCGCCGCCTCAAGCAGCAAAACCAGGCTTTGTTGCAAACCCAGGAACAACTGCGCCGGGAAGAAGAGACCCGCTCTTTGATGGTTCGATACCTGGCGCACAATGCCAATAATCATCTAAACGTGGTGGCCGTCCGGCTTGCCAATCTGCAGGCCAAACAGGCGGTCCGCCAACCTTCGGTGGGCCTGGAAAAAGATCTGGCGGTCATGGATGAAAACCAAAAAGCTGTCGGGTATTTAATCCGAAATTTGTATGATTATGATTTGTTGAAGCGCGGCGAGTTTCCCCTCGACTGCCGCCTGGAGGATTTGGCGGAATTGCTCCGACGCGGTGCGCGCAGCATTGAAACTTTGGCCGCCGAAAAACAAATCCGCGTTGTCTGCGGGACGTTTACCCCCCAATGGCTCAAGGTGGATGCCCGTTTGCTGGAGCAGGTTATCATGAACTTGCTGGTGAATGCCGTGCGTTATTCTCCGCCGGGGTCGACCGTGGACATCACGCTCGCGCCTGAGCCTGAACGCGTGGTGGTCGGCATACGCGATCAAGGACGCGGCATTGCGCCGGAAGATCGGGAACGGATTTTTGAACCTTTTGTCCGCTTGCAGACCCATGGGCCCAAAGGCTCGGGATTGGGGTTGTCCAATGCCCGTCTGCTGCTTAAGCAGCTCGGGGGCGAGATTTGGGTGGCACAGAGCCGCCTGGGCGAAGGTTCAACTTTGGCTTTTTCCCTGCCCGCCCCTTTGACGGAAACGATCAGCGGAGGCCGCCTGCCATGAAAAAAATTCTGATTGTGGACGATGAAAAGGAATTTGCCGCCGCCTTTGCCGAGTTTTTGGAATTGCATGGTTATGCCGCGGCCTGGGCGCCCGAGGTTGGACGGGCCTTGGAGCAGGTGGATGCGTTTCAGCCGGATCTTGTGACTTTGGATTTGGAGCTCGGCGCCCAAGCTGATCAAAACGGCATTGATTTTCTAGGCGCTTTGCGCAAGAAACCGGCGTATAAAGACCTGCCGGTGCTGGTCATCAGCGGAACGGGGGGCACGCACGACTATTTTCAGGTCATGGAACTCGGCGCCGGGGATTACGTGATAAAGCCGATCGACTTCCGTCAAATTTTGGAAAAGATCGAAAGGTTGACGCCGGGTGTTTCGGGCCGGAAAATCCCGGCAGCCGGAGGCTGGGAAGAACGCCTGGTGGGAAAATCCAAGGTGATGCTGAATTTGGCCAGGACGATTTATCAAGCCGCCCAAGCCGGCAGCGACACCTTGATTTTGGGTGAAACCGGGACCGGTAAGGGCCTGGTGGCGAAAACCTATCACCGTCTCAGTTCCCGGAAGACGGGGCCTTTTTACCGGATCGATTGCACCCGGATTCCTCCCAACCTTTTTGAAACTGAAATTTTCGGGTGCGCGCCCGGAGGGCATTCCCAGGCTTTTCAGGAAAAAAAAGGCATGATCGAGGAAGCCCCCCAGGGAATTATTTTCTTGGACGAAATCGGAGAAATGCCTCTCGAGCAGCAATCCAAGTGGTTGACGCTGCTGGAAACCAAACGGTATACGCGCGTGGGAGAAAATCGGGAACGGGAGCTCACCAGCATAATTTTGTCCGCCACCAATTGCGACCTTTATGCCATGGTTCAGGCCGGCCGTTTCCGTAAAGATCTGTATTACCGTTTATGCAACACGATCATCCTCAACCCTCCTCTGCGGGATCATGCTGAAGATCTGCCTGAGCTGACGGAGCATTTTATCCGGAAATACAACAGTGAACGCGGTACTCGGATTGAGGGCGCCGAACCGGAAGTGTTGGAAGGGTTTAAAACCCTGCCTTGGGAAGGCAACGTACGCCAGCTTATGCAGGTCATTGAGATCGGCTTAAAGCAGGCGCATTCACGGTTGACCTGGGCGGACGTACGGGCGGCGTTGACCCCGCCGAGTCTCGGCGGGGAAACGGCGGGACGGGGGCCTAAGTCCCCAATACCCCCGGACATGCCCTATGCGGAATTCAAGGAAAAGGTTTTGCTGGCCCTCAAAAGGGATTTTTTCATTTACCATTTGGAAAAGCACCAATGGAACGTGACGCGGGCCGCTCAGGCCTTGGGGTTTGCCCATCGCCAGCAACTGCGTCAATTTATGGAACAATTGCAAATTGAGAAGCCCAAATGAAAAAAAGTTTCGGATGGAATTTTTTGTTTTTGCGATGGGGGAGCGCCTGCTTGGGATTGGCTGCCGCGCTGGCGCTTTGGGGAACCCCTGCCCCGGCGTATTTTCAGGAACCGGCCCCGGGTGTCCGGCCCAAAAGCATGGGGGAAGCGTTCACGGCGGTGGCCGATGACGTGAATGCCTTGGCCTACAATCCGGCGGGGTGTGCGCAACTGAGTGCTTGGGAAATCAGCGGCATGTATGCCGCGTTGTTTGCCGGGATGGATCCCGCGTTGTATACGGGCGAAATGGACCGTACCGGTTTCAACCTGGTTCAGGTGGCCGCGCCCTTGCCCGAAGTTCACGGCGGTCTGGGCTTGGCCTGGAGCCGGTTGTTTTCGGCGTTTTATCAGGAAAACGTCGCCGCGCTCGCCTACGGCCAAGCTTGGGGCCCGTTCGCCTTCGGGGTTGCGGCCAAAGTGCTGCAATGGGAGGTGGCTTCGACCGAGTACACCAACGATCCGGAACTTTTTCCCGCGCTGGCACGCCGGACCTGGACCATGGACGCGGGGTTGTTGGCATATCCTTGGAAAAATTTGCGGCTCGGCGCCGGCCTGCAAAACCTACTTCCCGCCGATGCCGGGCTTTTGGAGCGCGAAGAAATCCCGGCCGTCTACCGCTTGGGCGCCGCCTATCTGTTCCCGGCGCCTTTGCCTGGGCTGCAATCCCTCCAGGCTTCACTGGAAGGGGTTTGGCGTTTAAACCGGTGGGACTGCAAATTGGGGGTGGAAACGCTCTTGCGGGATCGCTGGCTGGCCGTACGCGCCGGAGTCAACCGCGAGGAAGCTAGTTGCGGTTTCGGGATAAGGATACGCCGACCGGAGATGCCCCTGGCGATGACGTTGGATTATGCGTTCAGCTATCCTTTCGAGCTCCGGGCAACCGCCGGTTCTCACTGGGCGGGACTTTCCGTTTTCTGGGAACCTCCGGCTCCGCGAGGTCCCGCGCGACCGGCCTCCCCCACGGCTTCGGCTTTGGACACTCCGGCGGCGAAGGCCGCCACGACAACCGCGGAAGCCGATTCGGCTTTGGTGCAGTCCGCCGCGTTTCAAGAATTCTTGGCGTTTAGGGAATTTGTGGCCCGGCACTCGGCCGTCACCGCCACGGCGGAAAACCAGACGTTTCCGGCAACGAATCCGGCTGCGCCGGCAAGGCCGCCCGCGATAGCCGGGACCGTTCCCGCAGACCGTCAAAAGCAAATCCTGGTAGGGTTTGAACAAATCCTTTTATCCGATGCGGCCAATCCCCGCGAAGCCCGCGAGCGGGTCGCAGCCTTTCAAAAATATATCGAGCAAAAAACCGGTATTGCCCTTGTCGGCAGGGCGTTTGACAATTATGAGGAATTGGACCGCGCTTTTCGGCAGGGAGAGCTGGATGCGGTCGTTTCCTCACAAGGGTTGTTTAAACTCCTGTATCGGGAAAACTTGGCCGAACCGTTGCTGACCGCGCAAGTTAGGGGGCGGGATTTCCAATCCGCCTGCCTGCTGGTCCGCGACTCTGGGGAAATTCAGGAGTTGGGCCAACTGCAGGGCAAACGTCTGGGCTATATCGCCATGGAGGATTTGGAAGGACTAAACCGGCATTTTTTCAATGACAACCCCAAGTTCAAACCCGAAATATTCTTTAAGGAACTTAAAAAGATCCAACAAGCCCGCGTGGGCGTGCTGGCGTTGATGGTGCAAGACGTGGATGTGCTGGTGGGCTATGATTACATGTTGAAAGTGGCCGCGGACGTCTCCCGGGAGCAGAACCTCCCCAATCCCATTCGTTGTTTGGCCCAGGTTTCGTCAATCCCCAACACGCCGATTTTTGCCCGCAAAACCCTGCCGCCGGAAAAACGCGCCGCCGTGTCCCGCTTGGAAACCGCCCTGCTGCAAGCCGACCGCGATGAAGCCGGGAAAGCCTTTCTGACATTTTTCCACTTTGATTGTTTTTCGAAATTCAAGGAGAAGAAGTACCGGGCATATTTTCAAAAAGAATAAACCGGACAGGCAAAACGCAGCCAAGCGGCAGGCGAAGCAGGCCCTGCTTTAGGTTTCCGCAGACCGCGGGTCTGAGAACACAAAAATCGCAGCCGTCATCGGGGTAAAAGCGCTTTCGCGGCGGACACAAAACTGAAAATAAAGAATCCATGGTTTCTAATTGCCCGCTGCGAAATTTAGAGCGAGGCAAGGTTCACTTTTGTAAAAAAATATTTCAGAGAAATATTTTTATTTCATTTTTCCTCCCGTTCCGCCAACTCTAATATTAAAAAACCTTATAATCCCACAATTTTTGGCTTGAGGCAAAATGTGAACTTATGGCATGAAATTTGCGAGTATGAAGTGCTGCCGGAAAACGGCGGTAACATGAGATCGGATAGTTTGCGTTGGCATGCCTGCAAAAGCGTTATGTCGGGGAAAAAACAGGGAAGTCCATTTAAACCTTCAGGAGGGAAGCATGAACCGGGGAAAAGGGAAGTTGGCTTTTTTAATTTTACTATTGGGCGCGATAGGGTTGGCAGGCGGCCCGGCTTGGGCGGCACAAAAGGGTGCCGCTGAATTAACTATGGAACTGGGGCCGCGTCCGGTGGGTATGGGCGGTGCTTTTGTGGCCTTGGCCGATGACCAAAACGCGACCACCTGGAACCCGGCAGGTTTGGCGCAAATGCAGGGATATGGTCTGAGTGTACTGCATAGTTTTTATGTACAGGATATTTCTTGGGAACATGCGGCCTTTGGGCAAGCGTTGGGGAACAAGTCGGGCTGGGGCGTTCAAGTGCTCTACTTAAATTATGGGAGCATGGACAAATATCTGGAAGTCGACGGCCAACCGGAAAAAGCCGGTACGTTTTCTCCGCATGCGGTTTTGGGGGCCTTGGGATACGGCCGGGAAGTCATGGCCAACCTGGCAGCGGGTGCGACGGTTAAATTGCTTTCCCAAAACATTGACGGGCAAACCTATAACGGCGGGGCGCTGGATGCGGGTTTGCAGTTTGACCAGGCGCTTCCCGGGCTTAAGCTCGGTGCCGCGCTTTACAATTTGGGCCCAAAATTGGCGGAGGTTGATTTGCCCGCGGCGGTGCAGGTGGGGGGCGTTTATGCCTTGCCTTGGAGGGTGCAAGCGGCCGATACCTGGCAAATGCTTTTGGACGTCAAATTGCCGTTTGCGGATTTCGCCGGCGGCACGGCGCGTTTGGGGACGGAGTACGGCTTCGGTCCTTACCTGGCCGTGCGGGCCGGTTATCAGGCCCGGCAAGATGTGGGGCTGGGGAAGGTCAACGGGTTGGCTTTCGGCGCCAGCCTAAAGCTCTCGCTTTTCCAATTGGATTATGCGCTCGCTTCCCTGGGTGATCTGGGGATGAGCCATCAGGTCGCACTCGTGGTTGCCTGGAAGTAGATACCCGCAATAAAATCAGAATAAAATTATACGGAGGGGCAAAATGAATTTTCTGTCATGGAGAAATTTGGGCATGATCATGTTGCTGGGCGCGGCGGTTGCGCTGCAAGGCCTGGCGTTGCCGGCGCGGGCTGCTGCCGTGAATTTGTTGACCAACGGGGAGCTGACGGGCAGCGGCAGCGCGCCGACGGGATGGATGCAGTGGGGAGAGGCCAATCATGATGCGGAGACGGCGCTGAGGCGCGGATCTTCGGGCAATGCCTGGAAATTTTGGTATGAAGGCGGAATTTTCCAGGATGTCACCGGTGGTTTTACCGTCGGCGCCAAAGTCTATTTCGGCGGTTATCTGTATCAAGCTTCCTCCGACGCCATGCGCAACGGCAATAAAAACGGCCGGGTGGAGGTTGAATTCCGCACTTCCTCGGATGTCCTAATTTCCACAGTGGCGGCCCAGCCGATCCTCAATGCCTCGGCGCCCAAAGATTTATGGGTTTTGGCGGCAATGTCGGCCACGGTTCCGGCCAATACCGGGAAGATCAGGCTGGTGATTAAAATCGACAGCGCTTCTTCCGGGGCGGGTATGTTTTATGCCGATGACGCTTTTTTGGAAACCGGCGGAAGTTTGACCGCCGGCAATTATTACCGCCGGGTGAACGCGGACATCAAAGCCCCGAACGGGAATCAAAATTTCTTCATCCGCGGCATGAACCTGAGCGGTTGGATTTATCCGGAAGCGTACATGCTTCAAATTCCCGGCGGGACCTACAGCCAGATTACCGCGGCGGTTAAAAACATCATGGGTTCGCAAAGCGACAGTTTTTGGAGCACCTACCAGGCCAATCAACTCAGCATCGGCGATTTGGCGAATTTTAAAAGCAAAGGGTTCAACACGGTCCGTGTGCCGTTTCATTATCGGACGGTCTGTCCGCAGGATAATCTGGGAGTTTTGGATTTTCAAAAACTGGACCAGATAACCGATTGGTGCGAGGCTCAAGGGCTGGGGGTGATTTTGGATATGCATGCCTCCCCCGGGGGGCAATCCTCGGACAGCACGTCGGACCCGAATTTTGACCCGGTCTCGGGGCAGCGGGTGGCCGGGCTTTGGACCTCAACCGCCGGCGCGCAAAACCAACTGCGCACCGTGGAAATTTGGAAAAACCTGGCCCGCCATTTTCGGGACCGTACGGTTATTGTCGGGTACGAGCTGCTCAATGAGCCGGAATTGCCGGTCGGCACGGCCAACAGCGCGCTGTGGACTTTTTACCAAAATGCCATCAGCGCCATACGCACTTCCGACCCGTTCCACTTGATCATGGTGGAAGGCGATCGGGAAGTCAATGGCCGCTATACCTATGATTTGGAAGGATTTGACCGTTGGGACGACAACCTGTCCTTGGCCTTCCATTATTATTGGCAGCCTTTGGCCGCTTCCTACCTCCAGGTTTTTTTAGATGTCCGCAGCGCCAAGAATCTTCCCCTGGTGATGACCGAATCCGGCGAGAATTCCAATCCGTGGAGTTTTGACGCAGTCAAATTTTTTGAAAATCCGGGCAACAATGTCGGGTGGTGCTGGTGGGGATGGAAAAAAGTGGACAACATCGCCGTGGCCGAGTCCGCGCCCATGACCCCGGACTACCGGTGGACCGCAGAGCATTTTTATGATGCTTCTTTCCCGGACATCACCCGCGGACGTTTGGGACTCAACCAAATGGCGGAAAATCTCAAGACCGTCAATTGCGCCCACGACGCCAACTATTATTTGACCTTGTTTGATTCGGGGAGCGTGTTTAATACGGCCAGACCCTATAAATCCATTGCCTTGCCCGGCGTAATACACGCCTCTAATTACGACGAGGGCAATCAAGGCACAGGTTCTTTTGATTCTGATTATCAAGCCGAGACTTATCCGCCGGCCTGGAACCATGGGAGTTCCGGCCGCAATGACGGCGTGGATATCACTCGCGCGGATGACTCGTGCGATACGAACAGCAACGGTTATTACCTCAGTTGGCTGGCAGCCGGCGAATGGGTGCGTTTTTCGTCTGTGCAGGTGGCGCAGGCGGGCAACTATTACCTTTCCTACCG
>JAAXVQ010000349.1 GCA_013335425.1 Candidatus Firestoneibacteriota bacterium
CTCGTGAAAAAATTTCCTCGCACAGCTCAAATTTTTGGTTATGGCTATAAGAAAAACCTAAGACGAACTCAGATGCAAAATTCATGTATTAAGCCCGGGGCGCGGCTGGAGGATGGTCGGTTTTTTTCAACGCGCACCCGTCGAAGGGAAAGCGCACGCAAAACGTCGTCCCCACCCCGGGGAGGCTTTCGAGGGAAATGGTACCCGCAAAAAGGTCCACCAATTTTTTGACGATGTACAAACCCAGGCCGTGGGACGCTTCTCCGCCCGTGGGACGGTTGGAGGTCTGGCCGAAAGCTTGAAATAATTTTTCCTGGTCTTCCCGCGAAATGCCCAATCCCTGATCCGAGACCTTGACTTCCACGCCCGCGGCATACGTGGCCAAACTTACGGTCACCCGGGTTTGGGGCGGAGAATAATGGATGGCATTGCTGATGAGGTTGTTGAAAATCTCTTCCAAACGCGCGGGATCCGAATAAAGCCGGACAGCGGGGGTTGCGGCCGTCAGGTTGATCTCGATCTGCTTGTCCTGGGCGGGTCCCAGGTAATTGGAGATGGACTCCTTAAGGACGTCCTGCACCTCCACGTCCTGGATGGCCATATGCACCGAGCCGTTTTCAATGGTTTGCGCATCGAGGATATCGTCCACCAGGGCCCAGGCCAGCTTGGTCTTGCGCAAAATCGGCGCCACCAATTCCCGGACTCCCGGGTCTTCCCGGCGGTACAACAGGGCGGCGAACGCCTGGATCACGGTCAGGGGGTTGCGGATGTCGTGGGCCAGCACGCCCATCAGCCGGTCCTTTTCCAACGAGAGCGCTTCCATTTTTTTCCACTGGCTGATGTCACGAAACACTTCCAAAGCGCCGGTAACTTGACCTTCCGTGTTGCGCAAAGGGCGGACATGGGTTTCCACGGGAATTTTATTGCCGTCGGCGCGTTGTAAGTAGACCACTTCGGCGAGCGGTTGACCGCTCTCCATGGCTCGGGACGCGGGGCAGTTGCGGTCGCAGAGCAGGCAACCGGATTCGTCCTCGTGGCGCAGAGGTCCGTCATAGCAAAAGCGCCCGAGCATTTGCGCGCGGGTGTGCCCGGAGACGGCCTCGGCCCCCCGGTTCCAAAACACGATCCGGCGCTCCCGGTCCACGATGTAAACGCCGTCAAACAATTCATCCAGCCATTCGACCCCGCTGTTGCGCAACCAGGCATTGGGTTCCATTGTGTCTCCCGCCCCGATTTTTTCAGGGCTCTTTGGCCTTACTTGCCTTGCAGGGCCTTAAAAATTTCCTGCAGGATGGACCGGATGTCATGTTGGTAGCGCCACTCGGGATAGTGGGCCTGAAACTTGCGGACATCGCTGATCCACCAAATGTGGTCACCAATACGGTTGGTCTCTTGGTAGGTGATGTTCATTTTCCTGCCCGTGATTTCCTCACATAGGGCCACGGCTTCAAGCATCGAACAGTTGGAATGCCGGCTGCCTCCGGCGTTGTAGACTTCACCGCTCCGGGGGTTTTGAAAAAATTGCCAGAACATGTTGACCAAATCCAAGCTGTGGATGTTGTCTCGCACTTGCTTGCCCTTGTAGCCGAAAATCATATAGGGCGCGCCGGTCACGGCGCACTTCATAAGGTAGGACAAGAACCCGTGCAACTGGGTGCCGGAATGCCCGGGGCCGGTCAGACAGCCGCCGCGGAAGCAGGCGGTGCGCATGCCGAAATAACGGCCGTACTCCTGCACCAGCACATCCGCCGCCACCTTGGAGGCGCCGAAGAGACTGTGCTTGCTCTGGTCGATGCTGAACTTTTCGTCGATGCCGTAGGCCGCATAAGGATGGTCGGCTGCCAGTTCCCAGCGCGTGGGTTGTTCCACCAGGGGCAATTGATTGGGCGCGTCGCCATAGACCTTGTTGGTGGAGGTGAAGATAAAAACCGCTTCCGGGCAATGCTGCCGGGTCATTTCCAGCAGGTTCAAGGTGCCGTTGGCGTTGACCGTAAAATCGGTCCGGGGTTCCTGGGCCGCCCAGTCATGCGAAGGCTGAGCCGCCGTGTGCACCACCAAGCGGATATCTTTGGCATGATCGGCAAAAACCCGTTCCATGGCCGCTTCGTCGCGGATATCCGCCTCGACATGATGATAATTTTTCAGTTCGGTGCGCAAGCGGTCGACGCTCCAGCGCGTGGAGGCTTCGGCGCCGAAAAAATACTTGCGCATATCGTTGTCGACCCCCACGACCGTAAAACCCCGATCATGAAAAAAACGGGTGGTTTCCGCGCCGATCAAACCGCCGGCGCCGGTAATGATGACTGTGGGCATGCGTTTAGAGTCTCCTTGCTTTATTTAACGGGTTCATGGTTTCCGGCGGTGCGCGCCAGGGCCAAACCCAAGCCCATTAAGACCGCGGCGTGCGTACCGCGCGCAAAAACCGTCAGCACGTCGAAATTATTGTGGATCAAAAAAGCCAGCACGCCGGCTATAACCGCGCCCAGCAGGCTGCGGGCATAACCCGGGGGCAGGGTCCTAAACTTCAACCCGGGGACCCCAACCCAGTACCCCAGCCATAATAAAAACCCGGTCAGACCCAGAGCCCCGGTTTCCACCAGGATCTGCATGTATAAATTGTGGATATGCTTGTTGATGGCCTCCCAAGCATAATAGCCTTCATCGAAAAACCGTCGGATATTGCGGCGGTATTCACCGGCGCCGAAACCGACGTAAGGGTGTTCCCGGAACATTTTAAGGGCGGTCTGCAGGCAGACTTGGCGAAAATGCACTGAGTCTTCCTGCTCCGGATGCTGCAAGGACACCACCCGCTGGGCAACCATGTCGCCCGGACCCGGCAGGGCCCGCATGCCGGCGTATAATAAAACCAGGACCACGCCCCCCAGCGCCAAACCCCGCCAGAGCCAGGCGCGGGGGACCAAACTCACGAAAAGCGCCAGCGAGACCAAACTCAACCCCAGCCAAGCGCCGCGGCTGAAGGTCAGCAACAGCGCCGCGGCCATAACCAAGAGGCTGAGTCCCGGAAACAAACGCGCGCGCCAAGGGGAACGGTTTAAAACCTCCACGGCCGTCACCGGCAGGATGAGGATTAAATACCCGG
>JAAXVQ010000350.1 GCA_013335425.1 Candidatus Firestoneibacteriota bacterium
CCGGCGGCGGTACAGCCTTCAAAAACGGGGAAACTGCGAGCCCGCAGTTCACGTTCGCCGCGCCCTTCAGCGCAGCCCCAAGTGAAAAAAAAGGGTGCGGACCGACCCGCAACACGCAGGACCGGAAAAATCATTCGCCGGGGAGCTAAAGCAAAACCACGATGACCTCCGACACCATCGTTTCCCGCAAATGGCTTTGGGTCTTGTTGTTGGTCCTGACTTTGGCGGGGTTGAATCTCTATTGGCTGGCCGTAGACCGGCAGCCGTTTGCTTGGGATGAATCCATCCATTACATGGATGCGGTCGGCTATTACCAAGTTCTGCTTCATCCTGCCGGGGATTGGGTCAAAAGAATTCTGTTTCTTTCGGATTTTTATCCTCCTTTAAACGGCGTATTGACGGCGCTGCTTTTCCTGCTTACCGGCCCCTCCACCCAAACTGCGGCTTTTTTCAACGTGTTCTACCTTTTGGCGGTCATCGTACTGATGTGGCGCCTGGGAGCACGTTGGCAACAGGCGGACGTGGGGGTGACCGCGGCGTACGTGGTCATGGCCGGAACCATGGTCGTACTGCAATCCAAATATTTCATGCTCGATATTCCCCTGATGTTTTGGGTCATGGCGGGGTTTTTCGTTTATTTGGCTTCTCGCGAATTCATGATCGGAACCTGGTCCCTGCTCTATGGGCTTATCTTGGGGGCGGCCCTATTAAACAAATGGAGCGCGGTGTTTTTTCTCGGTTTGCCGCCGCTGGCGGCGCTTTTGCGGTTGGGGTGGAAGCGGGCGGAAAATCCCCAGGCGATTTGGCTGAATGTGGCTTGGCTCTATGCCGTGGCGGCTTTGGCAGCAGTGCCTTGGTATGGGGTTCACCTTGTGAAATTAATCCATTCCTCCTCCGGGTTGTTGTTCGCCCGCGGTGTGCTGGAAGGCGATCCGGCGTTGACGAGCCCGGCATCCTGGACCTACTATTTGTTGGCGGTGGTCAGGCAAATGTCCTGGCCCCTGGGCTTGCTCCTGCTTTTGGGAGCGGGTTTGGCGCTCTGGCTCAAAAGGCATATCTGGCTTTGGAGTGTTTGGCTGGGCCTTCCGTATGTGATCCTGACGTTTATCCGCAACAAGGACGACCGCTATACGCTCCCGTTATTGCCCTTATTGGCTTTGCTGGCCTTGAGTTGGCTGGACGTACTCTCGGCACCGGTGCGTCGTTGGCTCCAGGTGGCGATCATGCTCTTTGCCCTGGTGCAGATGGGTTATGCCCATGTGGGTGCCGGAATCGGCCGGCTTCACCATTTGGGCTCACAGCGGATTTTGGGGCAGGCGCTGATGGATTCACAGGCGCCTCAAGCCCAAGTTTGGCCTCAAGCCCGGATTTTAAAAAATGTCGAGGATCTGGGCGCCGATTTTACCCCTCGTCCGGTTTTGCGCGTGGTGCCGGATGAAGCGCACTTCAGCCGGGTCTCGTTCGCGGTGGAACAAAGCCGCCATCCGCGTTCTTCGGTGATTTTGTCCGGCAATACGGATTGGCCGGCGTTTACGGATTTTATCGTCACCAAAACCGGAAGTTTGGGCCTGCCTTTTGCCGTGGAACGCCCGCAAGCCGTCACCCGGGAATTGTTGGCCTCACAAACCGATCCGCGGCGCCGCTTTGAGCTGGTGCGCCAATATCCCTTGCCGGACGGATCGGAAGCGCGGTTGTTTATGCGCCGGGATTTGTCCGATGCGGGTTCGGCTGCTAAAATTTTAGATGAACTCCATCGCGACTTGGCCCGGCTTTTGGCCCAATACGTGCAGGATTCCAGAAAGTTGACCTTGGAAATCATCCCCGGTACTCCGGAACAAACCTTGCAAGGGCATTTTCAAAATATTTTCATCAATATCCAGGATGCCCGGGTGGGGGATTTCAAGCACAAGCCTTGGGGCGTACCCGTGAAAAGCCTGCAGTTGGAACTGGCGGATTTGGTCCTCGACCTGGAGCACAGCCGTCAGGGGCAATTGATTCCCTATGCCCTGGGGCGTTTGTCGGTACGGCGTTTGGAATTGGAAGAAACGGCCGTCAATCAGGCACTGCAAAACGCCGATGGTGATCTGAAAAAAGCGGTTTTGCATTTTCTCGACCAACGCCTGCAGGCTGATTGGCTCGGGAAACCCAAAGCGGGCGTCGAATTGGGCCTCAGCGTCGCCAGGCGCGATGCGCAGCCCGACAATCTTCGTTTTACCTTGAAGCGATTGCGTTTGCACGGGCAATGGTGGCCGGCCGGGTGGCTGCAGCCGCTGGTGGAGGATTTCAATCCGCTGCTGAAGTACCAGGGTTTTCCCGCGCGGGTGGAACTGGGGAAGTTGCGTTTGGAAAAAGGGCGTTTGCTGCTGGGTACCGATTTGGAAAAATAGTTTTCCGAGAAAGCGTCTTTTGGTTATAATGAAGCCGGTGCAGGAAATGCTTTTTGCTTTTGGTGGGCTTCTTCGCCCATGTTTAAACCTTGAAGTTTCCCTCAGTAGGAGCCTATGAACCAAGAAGCGAAGATGCGTTCGGATCGATGGTCGGTGGCGCTGATGGCCGCGGTATACGGCGGCACGGCTTGGCTGATGAGTTACGGACCCTGGGTCTATCCGCCTATCCCGATGTTCCTAACCGCCTTGATCGGAGGGTGGAGGTTCCGGGGGCGCCCGCAAACCGCCGTGCGCGCGAGCCTCTGGGCGGTTTTTGCCTGGGGTTGGATTGCCGAATGGGCATATTTTTCCGTACGCCTAAACGATCCGGCTGGTGTTTGGGTCCGGATGGGTTTTTGGGAAGGTTTCGGGCTGGGCACGGCGGAAACCACCCTTTACGCCGCCTTGTTGGGCTTTTTTTCCGCATTTGTAGCCTGGGGTTCGGAAAAAAAGGAGCCTGCCAAAGCTGCTTGGCAGGCTCCGGTTTCACAGGCGGGGGATGTTCCCGGCCCGCAAATTCCTTTTCAACCCGCGGAACCCGACTTGTCGGCTCCGCAGCCCCCGGCGCCTCGCCGGCCGGATTCCCGGTAATCAGCTAACTCAAGATGAGCCTCCGCAAATGAAGCGGGTTGTCGTTTGCGCCTGCTTTACCCCGCCAAGATCGCCTGCAAG
>JAAXVQ010000030.1 GCA_013335425.1 Candidatus Firestoneibacteriota bacterium
CGCGGCGACGCGAAGGACAGTGCCACAGAAAAGATACCGCCTGCCGGTGTTTCGCCGGCCGGTAAGGGTGAAATGGCGAGGTAAGAGCTCACCGCGCCCCGGGTGACCGGGACGGCAAGGCAAACCCCACCTGGAGCAAGACCAAATAGGAGGGCTCCCTGGTTTTTTAAGGGAAACCGCGGCCCGCGGCGCCCTCGGGTTGGTTGCTGGAGGCCGGCCGTAAGGCCGGTCCTAGAGAAATGACCGTCACCCGGCTTGCCGGGGACAGAACTCGGCTTACAGGGCTACTCCATTTGAAATTTAATCACCGACAAGGCGATTAAGATGCGCTGGTGAACCCGGGTGTGTGATTTTTGCCGCCCGTGTTTCCTTTGCGCGCCTGGCGTCTTGGCGGTGAAATGATTTTTAGCCTGGAGGTTATTGTGATTATCGTCATGAAGCCGGGGGTCGCCCCGAAGGAAATCAAGGAAGTGGTCGACCGCATCAAGAAAATGAAGCTCAAGCCGCACGTGCTCAAAGGCACGGAGCGCAACGTCATTGCGGTCATCGGCGATGAACGCAACCTTCAGCGTGAACCGCTGGAAGCCATTCCCGGCGTGGAGAGCGTCATGGCCGTGCTCAAACCCTACAAGCTGGCCAGCCGCGAGAGTAAGCGGGAGAACACGGTCATCACCTGCGGGAACATGACCATCGGCGGCAACCGGCTGGCCATTATTGCCGGGCCCTGTACCGTAGAAAACCAGAGCATGATTTTGCAGACCGCCAAAAGCGTCAAAGCCGGCGGCGCCGCTGCGTTGCGCGGGGGTGCTTTTAAACCCCGGACGAGTCCCTATGCGTTTCAGGGTTTGAAGGGCGTGGGTTTGAAGTTTTTGGCGGACACCCGCAAACAGACCGGGCTGCCGATCGTGACCGAGGTGCTCGATCCGCGGGATGTGGCCGCGGTCTCCGCGCAGGCGGACATTTTGCAAATCGGCACACGGAACATGCAGAACTTTGAACTTTTAAAGACCGTGGGCAAGCAGTCCAAACCCGTGCTGTTAAAACGCGGCCTGGCCGCCGGGGTAGAGGAGTTTTTGATGTCCGCGGAGTACATCATGGCCCAGGGCAATTATCAGGTTATCCTTTGCGAGCGCGGCATACGCACGTTTAACGATTACTCACGCAACACGCTCGACCTTACGATCATTCCCGCGCTCAAAGAGCGCACCCACCTGCCGGTGATCGTGGACCCCTCGCACGGCACGGGTAAGCGCGCCTACGTGGCCCCCATGGCCAAGGCCGCCATTGCCGCCGGCGCCGACGGGTTGCTGCTGGAAGTGCATCCGCACCCGGATCGCGCCCTGATCGACGGCCACCAATCCCTCTCCCTGGAGGAATTCGCGCAACTGATGAAGGAGCTGGGCCCGCTGGCCGCGGCCGTGAACCGGACTCTGTAAAAGTCTTCGCCGGTCCAACTGTTGGTTTATGCTTCAAAATCGGTTGGGGTAAGTGTAAGATGAGTACGTTCGGCGCTTCAGGTGCGGTTCGCGAAAGCCTGTATTCGTTGTCCGCTGGGAAAACGGGCCGATAGAAATTCATCTTTCGGCAGGAGTTATGGGTATGCCGAGGATTACGGAAATCAAACCGCAAGTAAAAAACAAGCAGCGCCGCTCGGTTTTTGTAGACGGGGAGTTTTATTGCGGCGTATCGGAGGAAGCGGCGGTCAGGCTGAGACTCAAAGCCGGCCAGGAGTTGAGCACCGCCGAACTGGAACGCCTGCGCGACGCCGAAGCGGACATCGAAGTACGGGAGCAGGCCCTGCGTTGGCTGGACCGCCGGGCATATGCGCGCGGTGAACTCGCCCGCCGTTTGAAGTTCAAGCAATTTCCGCCCGAGTCCGTTGAGCGGGTGTTGGACCGGTTGGCTGGGGCGGGTTTGATCAATGACGAAGCCTTTGCGCTGGAATGGCTGCGCGCGCGCACGCGAACCGGGGCCTTGGGCGGTCGGCGGGTAAAAAGCGAACTCAAACAAAAAGGCGTTTCCGACGAAACCATTGCCGCAGTTTGGGCGCAAGCGGGCCCGGAGAGCGAAGACGAATCCTGCGAAGAGCTGGCGCAAAAGAAATGGCGTTCGCTCAAAACGTTGGAGCGCGAAACCGCCCGTCGCCGCTTGTTGAGCTTTTTAACCCGGCGCGGCTTTTCCCTGGAAGACGCCCTGCGCACCGTCGAGCGCGTCGCCCCCCGCCACGAACCCGACGGGTCGCCTGAAATGTAGGGGCGGGCTTCCACGCCCGCCCGAAAATTTGTCGCGTTGGTTTTGATTTTCATCCGTTTGGAGGAAGGTTCATGAGCCTGACGAGCAGCGAGATACGGAAAAAATATATCGAATTTTTCAAAGCCCACGGGCACATGCACGTGGCCAGCGCCGGCTTGGTGCCGGACGACCCCACCGTGCTTTTTTCCGTGGCCGGCATGGTGCAGTTCAAACCTTATTTTCTCGGCACGGTGCCCAAGCCCTTCACCCGCGCGGTCACGTCGCAAAAATGCCTGCGCACCAACGACATTGAGAACGTCGGGTTCACGGCGCGCCATCACACTTTTTTTGAAATGCTCGGCAATTTTTCCTTCGGCGATTATTTCAAAACCGAGGCCATTGCCTGGGCCTGGGATTTTCTGGTCAATACCTGCGGGCTGGACAAGTCCAAGCTTTGGGTGACGATTTATAAAAACGACGACGAAGCCTATGAGATTTGGAAAACGCAAGTCGGTGTTCCGGAAAAGCGCATCGTGCGCATGGGTGAGGACACCAACTTCTGGACCATGGGCGAAACCGGCCCCTGCGGCCCGTGCACGGAGATTCTCTATGACATAGGCCCGAAACCCGGGAAACCCGAACTGGGGCCCGACGAGGATTCCGACCGCTACCTGGAAATCTGGAACCTGGTTTTCACCCAGTACGACCGCCAGGCTGACGGCACCCTGCAGGCTTTACCTCAGAAGAACATCGACACGGGCATGGGCCTGGAGCGTTTGGCGTCGGTTATGCAGGGCGTTCCCACCAATTTTGACACGGACTTGTTTCAGCCGCTTATCCAGGCCATTGCCCAAGAGACCATGGTGCGCTACGGCAAGGACGTCAAGTCCGACGCTTCCATGAAGGTAATCGCCGATCACGTCCGGGCTTCCGTGTTTTTGATTTTCGACGGCATCCTGCCCGGGAATGAGGGGCGCGGTTATGTGCTGCGCCGCGTCATGCGCCGGGCTTTGCGCCATGGGAAGTTGCTGGGTCTGCATGAACCTTTTTTAAACAAGCTGGTGCCCCAGGTCGTAGCCATGATGGGCGACGCTTATCCGGAACTCGCCGAGCGCCGCGAGCACATCGTGGCCGTGATCAAGGGCGAGGAAGAACGCTTCCAGCATACTCTGGACGCGGGACTGGCGATTCTCAATGACATGATCGCCGAGCTCAAGCAGGCGGGTAAAAACATTCTCGACGGCCCCAGGAGTTTTCAGCTTTACGACACCTACGGGTTCCCTCTGGACTTGACGCGGGAAATCGCCGCCGAGCATAAATTTACCGTGGACGAACACGGCTTCACCGCCGCCATGGAACAACAACGCCAACGCGCGCGCGCGGCTTGGGTGGGCAGCGGAGACAAAGCCGCTTCCTCCTTGGTCCGCGAATTGGCCGGCAAGTTGGGCGCTACGGCTTTCGTCGGGTACCAGCAGCTCCGGACCGAGTCCGAGGTGGTGGCCTTGCTCAAGCACGACCAAGTGGTCACCAACGCCGGAGTTGGGGACGAAGTGTTGGTGGTTCTCAATCAGACTCCGTTTTATGCGGAATCCGGCGGACAGGCGACGGATATCGGCGAACTCTCCGAAGCCGGCGTGAAGGTGGAAATCACCGAGGTGCAGAAAACTCCCGAAGGGCTTTACCTGCACGCGGGTAAAGTCGTGCACGGGCAATTGCGGCAAGGGGAAAAAATCGTGGCCCAAGTCGCGCCCGTCGAACGCGCAGCCACGGCGCGCAACCACACGGCCACGCACTTGCTGCAGGCTGCATTGCGCAGCGTGCTGGGCAAGCATGTCGAGCAAGCCGGGTCCGATGTTCGGGCCCAGGGGTTTCGTTTCGACTTCACGCATTTTCAGGCCGTTTCCCGCCGGGAATTGGACCGCATTGAAGAGATTGTCAACGCAAAGATTCTCGAGAACGCGGCCGTGGAGGTGCTGGAGCTGACCTTGGAAGAGGCCAAAGGCCGGGGCGCCATGGCGCTTTTTGGTGAAAAATACGGTGACTGGGTCCGCATGATTCAAGTGGACGCTTTTTCGCGGGAACTGTGCGGCGGCACGCATGCCCACGCCACCGGGGATTTGGGCATGGTGCGGATCATCAACGAGAGCAGTGTTTCGGCCGGGGTTCGGCGCATTGAGGCTGTGGCCGGCGAGGGCGCGTTTCGCGCCGCCAAGCGCGAGCAGCGGGTCATGGGGGACATTTGCGAGACCTTGCATGCGGGTCCCGAGGAAGCGGCCGTGCGTGTGGAAAAACTTTCGGCGCGCGTGAAGGAATTGGAAAAACAAATGGAAAAGCTGCAATTGAAACAGGCCACCAGCAGCCTGGATGAAATTATTTCTCATGCGCAGACCGTGCATGGGGTCAAATTGGTGGTGGCGGAAATGCCCGGACTAAACGCCGCGGCCCTGCGCACTTCAGCCGACGGCATCAAGCAGAAACTGGGCTCCGGGGTGGTGGTTTTGGCCAACACCGCCGAGGGTAAAGTAACGTTGATTGCCACGGCGACCCCGGATTTGGCCGGGGTTAAAATCCACGCCGGAAAATTGGCAGGGGAAACGGCCAAATTGGTGGACGGTTCGGGAGGGGGTCGGCCGGACTTCGCCCAAGCCGGCGGCAAGGCGCCGGAAAAATTGGCCGCCGCTTTGAAAAAAGTTCCGGAAATTCTAGAGAGTTTAATCACTTCTTAAGGAGGCACGGCCATGGACGTTTTGAAGAAAGCTTTTTTAGCGGGTCTGGGAGCGGTGAGCCTTTCGCAGGATCGCACCCGGGAGATCGTGGACGAATTGATCAAGACCGGCAAGCTCAAGGAAAAAGAAGGGGAGAAGGTCTTTAAGGAATTGATGACCAAGGCCACGACAGCTAAAAAAGACGTGGAGATCAAAATCGGTCAGCAGGTGGTTTCCGCCCTGGGCAAAGTCAATGCCGCCACGTTGGAGCAGCTCAAGAAGATGGAGCGCCGGATTCAGGAGTTAGAAAAAGAATTGTCCAAGCCCGGCAAGTCCACGGGCCCCAAAAAGAAACCGGGCAAGCGCTAACACGTGGGCGCGGGTGTTATGAGCCCCATACTCCGCATGGGAACGACGTTTCAGGATCTGAACCGGCTGCGCGAGATTTTGCAGGTTCTTGTGCGGCACGGGTTTGGTTTTCTGATTGATCAATTGCAGTTGAGCGCCTACTTGCCCAAACGTTTGCGCCCGAAGGTAGCGCCGCTTCCTAAACTTTCAGCACCGGTGCGCATGCGCATGATGCTGGAAAGCCTGGGGCCGGTGTTCATTAAGTTCGGACAAACGTTGTCCATGCGTCCCGACATGCTTCCCCGCGAGTACATGATCGAATTGGTCAAACTGCAGGACCGCGTGCCGCCCATTCCGAAAGCGGAAGTCCGGGGTTTGCTTGAAGAGGAACTGGGCGTTTCTTTGGAAAAAGCCTTCAAGAAATTCAATCTCGTGCCGACTGCGGCCGCTTCCATGGCCCAAGTGCACTGGGGCCTGACCCCGGACGGGCGCGAAGTGGCCGTCAAGATTCAGCGTCCGGGTCTGAAAAAGATCATGGACTCGGACATTGAGATTTTGCGGGTATTGGCCAAGTTATGGGAAAAATTCTCGGGTCAGGACATGCCGCGTCATCCCGTGGAATTTGTGGACGAGTTCGAACGCATCATGCGGGACGAACTGGACTTTATGGTCGAAGGCCGCAACCTGGAGCGGCTGCAGCGCAATTTTAAAGATCGTCCCGCCTATGGTTTCCCCCGGATCGACTGGGAACGATCCACCGCGCGTTGTCTGACGCAGGATTTTATTTTCGGACATAAGTTGACCGACTTACCGGCCAATTTTCCCACGCGCGAACGCAAACGCTTGGCACAGGTTTTGGTTGACGCGTATATACTCATGGCCCTCGAAGACCATTTTTTCCACGCCGATCCGCACCCCGGCAATCTGCTTTTTGACACGCAAAAGCGCCTGGTTTTTTTGGATGCCGGGCAAGTGGGGAGGCTTGACACCGAGACGGTGAGCGCCTTCACGGACATGCTCTTGGCCCTGGTGGCGCAGGACACGGATGCCTTGGTGGACGCGTATTTGCGCCTGAGCACCACGGAAGAAAAAATAGACAAGCGCAGCATGAAAAAAGACGTGGCTGTTTTCCTTGAGCAATATTACTCCCTTCCGGTGGAAAAGATTTCCTTCGGGCAGTCCCTGCAGGATTTGATAGGCATTTCCTTCAAATACGGCATCCAGTTGCCGCCGGATTTTGTGGTGTTGGCCCGTACTTTTTTCGGCGCCGAAGGGTTGGCGCGCACCTTGAATCCCCAATTGAACCTGGTGGAAGCCGTGCGCCCCGTGGCCGAACGGATTTTTCGGAAGCGTTACGACCCGCGGGTGATGTTGAAAAACTTTTGGCGTCGGTTGCAGGGCCTGGAGCGTTTTTCCGTCAACTTGCCGGGGCAGCTTCACGATTTGATGCAGAAGCTTTTGCAGGGGCACTTGAAAATCGAATTTCAACACGAAGGCTTGGAAACCCTGACGCATAACCTGGATCGCGCCAGCAACCGACTATCGTTTTCCATGATCGTGGCCGCGTTGATCATCGGTTCATCGCTGCTGCTGACCGCCAACCGCGGGCCGATCTGGAATCATTTGTCCATCCTGGGGTTGTTGGGGTTTTTGGTTGCCGGCTTGTTGGGTCTGTGGCTGATCATAGCAATCTTGCGTTCGGGTAAAATTTAATGTCCGCCGGGCGGATCGCCGGCATTGATTTCGGCGAACGCCGCATCGGTTTGGCGCTTTCCGACCCCTTGGGGATCATGGCCCAGCCCTGGGAGACGTTTCCGCACAGGGGAGCGAAAACCTTTCAACCCCTGATTGAAAAATTGCGTTCCCGGGACGTGACCCGCATCGTGGTGGGCTTGCCCAAGCACATGAACGGCGACGAGGGCGAAAAAGCCCTCGCCGCGCGCGCCTTCGGCGAAACTTTAGCCGCGCAAAGTGGTCTGCCCGTGGATTTCGTGGACGAACGCCTGACCACTTCGGCCGCGCAGCAGGCGTTGATTGCTTCCAATGTGCCGGGTGCCAAAAAACGCGCCCTGGTGGACCAAATCGCCGCCACGCTCATTTTGCAAACCTGGATGGATCTGCAGAAAAACAAAAAGAGAGAATAATAAAAGAAAAGCGCGCTCACCGCAAAGGCGCAAAGGACGCAAAGAAAGCTGCCACTAATAAATCCTATTCTTAAATATTCTATTCCGAAGATCCCCTTTGCGCCTTTGCGGTGAAATGGGTTTTAGAGGTTTTTTTCCGCCAAGTCCCCGAGGATCGGGAGCTTGAAGGCTACGCCTTGGGCGGCTTTGACCATGAGGAAAAGCCAGAGAATGAACGCGCAGATGGAAAGCAGGAAATTAACAATGAATCCCAAAATGGGGATGATGCCGAAAAACATCATGAGCACGAAAAATCCGCCGAAGAGCATGGTGGATTGCAGGGCGTGAAAGCGGACAAAAGGGTTGTTCTTTTCCACGATAAAAAACAAAATGCCGCTGACAAACCACAGCAGATACGCCAAGGCGCCGGCCACGGTGGGTTCCAATCCGGAAACCGTGGTGCCCAGATCCTGATCCGAAGACCGTTCCATCCGCAGCATGGCCAACCCCTCCTGAGGCACTTTTTTTGCAACGGTGCAATTATATAAGCGAAAAGCCGGTTTTGTAAACATAAAACCAAAACCCTTTGCCTTCCCGGCAAAAACCCCAAAGGCAAAGGGTAGTGCTTGCATGACCCCAAGAGATGCTGATATACTAAGAGTTGATGTGTACTTACGGCGAGGAGCGGCCCATGAGCAAGCGCATTTGGGGTTTGAGTCTTTTCATTATTATATTGGCGGGAACGTTGGCCTCTTCTGCCTGGAGTTCGCAGGATTTTAGAAAAAAGCCTTCGTCCCTGCCTCCCAAGGCCTTATTGGCCATGGTCTCCAATGAGGTGCTGGTTAAATTTCATCCCATATTTGAACGCATCAATCGGCAGCGCTTTCAAAACCAGGTACAGGAGGCCTCCGTGGCCAACCGGGAGCAAGCCGTGGCGGCTTTTCACCGGCATTTTAAAACTCGGTCCCGGCGTTCGCTCTTGGGTTGGGAGACGGTCGTGCTGCCTGCGGGCGTAACCGCGGAACAAGCCATTCAAGATTTCTCTCAAAATGAATTGGTGGAAAAAGTCCAACCCAACGGCCTGGTGCACGGCGCGGCGCCTTTATCCACTTCCTACAATGCGTTGGGCATGGGGATCAACGACACTTACTATAACAATGGCGTGTCCGAATGGTGGCTCAACCGCATTAAGGGCGATCTGGCGTACAAAAATCGCGGTTCTTTGGGTCTGGGGAGCAGCGTCATCACGGTAGCGGTGGTGGATACCGGGGTGAACATCGGTCATGCGGAATTTTCCTCCCCCGTGCGGTTGCAGACGGGATACAATGTCATCGCACCCGCCAGCCCGCCGGAAGACGACAACCTCTGGGAAGGGGCCGAGTATATCCAAGGGCACGGCACGCATGTTGCCGGAGCCATCATCGCCAATCTCAATTTCAGCGGTATTGCCGGGGCCGGGTTTGCGAGCACCATCCAAGTGCTCCCGGTCAAAGTGTTGGACGCCAACAATTCGGGCAGCGTGGACAACGTGGCTGCCGGCATTGTTTGGGCCGCCAACAACGGCGCCAACATCATCAACATGAGCTTCGGCATTTATGCCAACTTCGACCTGCTGCAAAACGCCTGCGAATACGCTTCCAACAGTAAAAATTGCTTTTTGGTGGCTGCCTGCGGCAATGAAAACATCGACATTAATTACTATCCTTATTACCCGGCCTGTTATCCCAAAGTCATGGCCGTGGCCGCCACCAATTCCATGGATATTGTCACCAGCTATTCCAATGTCGGTTATAACCATCTGACCTATACGGCCGTGGGCGGGTTTTGCGCCGCGCCCGGCGGGGAATTGTACCAGGTTGCGCAAGGGGGTTATACATTTTACCCGGATTACGGTGTGACCAGCACGGCCATGGCCGGTTCCTGGTCGGCGGCGCAGGGCACGTCTTTTTCCGCCCCGCAGGTCGCAGCCTTGGCGGCTCTGCTTAAAGAACAAAATCCGGCCCGTACCAACATTGAAATCGCCAACATCATTAAAGGTACGAGTGAAATGCCGGTTGGTATGAATTCGTATTACCTGGGCGCCGGGCGCATTAATGTCTACAATGCACTGACGTTTAAGTCCGCCACGCCGACGGCCACCTTCAGCGCCACGCCCACGATGACGAGAACCGCCACGAGGACACCCTCAGCGACTTTAACCAGGACCGTCACGCCGACGCCCTCCAGCACGGCTACGCCCACGTTTTCAGCCACGGCCACGGCGACTTTGACGGGAACCAAGACGCAGACTTCAACCGCCACGCCCACGCTTTCCCCAACGCCCTCGGTAACCCTGACCGGAACGGTGACGCAGAGTTCAACGCCTACGCCCACGCTCTCCGCGACACCGACGGTAACCTTAACCGGAACCGTTACGCAGACTACGACCGCCACACCCACGTTGACCCCGACGCCGTCGATCACGCTGACCGGAACCATTACGCCCACCACCACGGGTACGCCCACCACTTCGCCGACCTTCACGATCACCCCTACGTATACGCCCACCGGCACTTTTTCAGCCACACCTTCGATATCGGCGACCCGCACCATCAGCGCCACCGCCACCGCCTCGTCGTCGCCGACGCCGATGGCCACCATGACCTCGACGCCATCCGCGACCGCCACCTGGCACGGCATTCAGGACCTGGAAGGGGACACCTTGATTGTGTTTCCCAATCCGGCGCGTAAAACCGCGACCTTGGCGTTTATAACCGCGGGCACGGGGCAGGCGGAATTCCGCGTTTACAATTCCGCTTACCTCTTGGTGACGAAATTTACCCGGGACCTGTCGGTGCCGGGGCCGCATCTGGAACCTTGGTCCGTGGCCGATTTGGCTCCGGGTATTTATTTATGCCGATTGATCGTAACCGGCGATGACGGCCGGAAGAAAAATTATCCCATCACCAAACTGATGATTTTAAAATAGTTCCAAATCAAGTTGAGTCGATTTAGGATTGTAAAGGACTTTCGTCATACCGGCGGAAACCGGTATCCAGCGACCAAACGGTTAAAGCTTTTTCTGGACCCCGGCTTTCGCCGGGGTGACGAATAAACTCCGAGGTTAATTCCGTTGAATCCAAAGACCAAACATGTGCTGTTATTTTCATTAACGTTCATATTGGCCGTTCTGGCTGTCGGCGGAGGCTTGTTGCGTTTTTATTTTTGGTCCGCGCCGGCTGCGTCCACGGCATATACCGTGGATATCCCTCCGAAATCAGGCACTTTGGTTATCGGGCAAAAACTACAAGCCGCCGGCGTGGTCCGGCATGCGGGGGTTTTCAGGTATTATGCGTTTTTAAGCGGGCAGGCCCGCCGACTCAAAGCTGGCGAGTATGCGTTCCCGAGCGGGGTCACGTTGCCCCAGGTGGTCAGGCAATTGGTCCTGGGGCAAATCGTACAGCATCCCTTCCTGGTTCCCGAAGGTTATACGGCCAAGCAAATTGCGGACAAATTGGAAGCCGAAGGCTTGGCGAAAGCCGCGGATTTTTTAGGCGTGGTCGACGACGCCAACGCGGCCAGCACTTGGGAAGTGCCCGCGCGGACGCTGGAGGGTTTTTTGTTTCCGGACACCTATGAACTCACCAAAGGCATGAGCGCTTCCCAGATTGCCCATGAGATGGTGAAACGGTTCAAAGAAAAGGCCGGGAGCGTGTTGCCCGGCGCGCCGCTGGCGCCCTTGCCGCTGGTCACCTTGGCGTCGATCATCGAACGCGAAGTCAAAGCTCCGGCCGAACGCCCCCGCGTAGCCTCGGTTTTCTATAATCGCCTGGCCAAACGTATGCGCCTGGAGTCTTGCGCCACAGTGCTTTATGGTTTGGGGCGCGCGGGCGGAGCCTTGAGCTTGGATGATTTGCAGAGCGCTTCTCCCTACAACACCTACCGTCACGCGGGCCTGCCGCCGGCGCCGATTTCCAATCCCGGGCTTTCCGCCCTGCAGGCTGCCGCCCACCCGGACCAGAGTGAGTATTTGTTTTTTGTCGTGGCCGGAGACGGCACGCATATTTTTTCCAAGGATTTCGAATCCCATAAAAAAGCCAAGTGGGCTCACAAAAAAGCCCGCCGACCACTGCAACCGTGAACGCGGACCAGCGCCGGCGTTTGGACCGGTTTGTCACCACGCTGGCTTTTTGGTGCGTGTTGGGCACCGTGGCGGCGCTGGGCGCGCTGCGTCTGGCAGCCGAACATCTCGACCGCCGGGTGGAGATCGCCTACCCCGAGAGCGCCCTGATCACCCAAACTCTGCAGGACCC
>JAAXVQ010000351.1 GCA_013335425.1 Candidatus Firestoneibacteriota bacterium
GTCCGCGGTCTACAATCCGCCTTTGCAATTGTTGGATTCGCAGCGGCTGGAGTTCAGGGACGGACGCAAGACCATGCTGGAATACTGCGCTTTGCTGCTGAAATACGGCAAGCAGAATAAAATCGATGTCAGCGCCTTTCCGAACATGCTGACCTACCTGCAAAAGAGCAAGAGCGTGTTCCCCATCGCCGTGGACACCGAGGGCTTAAACCGCGAAATGAACGGGCTCGACGCCCAGGTGCGCGCGTCCATGTATACCAGTTCCGCGCAACGCACGCTGGACGCGCTTTACAACCGCGTGGATGTGATCGAAAAGCTCATCAACGTTTCGGCGACCCCCATGGAGCTCGCGGATTTTAAGGCCAACCGGGCGGGTTATAAAGTGAAAACCTTCGTCGACTTTTTCCGGGCGCAGGATTCTGCCGATTTGTTGGCGGACGAAGAGGGGCTTTTCAACCTCGACCAGTATTTGCAGGCGGTTGATCATTTTTATCAGGTGGTGGAAAAGCGCAGCGGGTTTTTCGTGGAAAACATTTTGGGCGTCATGCAGCAGCACAACACCGACATTGCCGTCATGGTTTCGGGCGGGTACCACACCGAGGGCATTGAAGCCGGTTTGAAGGCCCGCGGCATCTCTTATGTTTCGGTGCGTCCCCGGATCATGCACCAGGATATCGTCAATCCGTATTACCAGCTCTTGCAAAACCGGAAGTCGCCCTTGGAAAAATTACTGGCCCAGAATCAAAATTTGATTTCTTTGCCCATCAACCATGCCGAAGTTACGCGTGAAAATCAGTTTGCGGTGCTTAGTGAGCAAAACGTGGAAAAGGCCCTGGCCAACCCTGCGGATCTGCCCAGGGTCGGCAGATTTTTCAGCTTGGAACAATTGCTGTTGAACACCGGCCTGATGGGGTGGCTGGTGGAGACCAAAGCGTTTAAAAATATTTTGGAACAGAAGCTGGCGATCCAGAAAAATTATCCCGCGGATTCCCACCAGATGGATTTTGAACCGCTCAGCCAAAATACGATCGCCGCCCTGGAGAAAGGGACGCCCGCGGTCATGCCCGTGAAGGGAACGAATTTTTCCGTGGTGATATGCGCTGATTTTTCGAAGTCCCTGGATAAGTTCGCGCATCAGGTACAAAAAATAAATTTCGGCAACAATCTCGATTATGTGGTGATGACCCGAACCGATGTTGAAAAATACTTGGCCGAATTGACGTCCCTGGGCGGCAGAGCCGCTTTTTTACCCTCGTTGCGCCTGTCACGGGTGGCCGTTAGCACCGTGATGATGGGCGTCGGCGGTGCAGTCGTGCAGATGGGTTCGGCGTTGGGAAGCGTGGGGCAAAATGTTTCCGCGGGGTTTTCCTTGCTGCCGTCTTTTCTGAGGGAGCTCATGCCCCGGAAGGAAAGCGCCGGCTGGCGTTGGAAATTGGCTGGTTCGCTCACCGGGGCGGCAGGACAGGCGAGGCTGGAAAAACTTTTAGCGCGTGCGCTCGAGGGCGCCGGGCTGGCTTCGACCTTGGTGTTTCAGCCGGGTGAAGTGATTGCGGCGGTTTCGAAATTAGCGGCGATTCAAGCCGCAGGCGTTATGGACGCTTTTCGGAAAGAACAGGGCGTGCAGGGGCGCAGGTTGGACGCGCGTCTTCCCAAACGCGCACCGCCCATCCGCGGTTTATTGGCCGAATACCTGCAGGACGCCAAAGCCAAAGCAGCGGCCATGTTTCCCGGGCAGGCGGGCAAACAGGGCGAGGTCTTGGCGGCCTTGGAAAAAATCAACCCTGCCGATTTTGACATTGAATATCTCCAAAAAGCTCCCAAGCAGCAAGTTTCAGAGGAATTGCGGCAATTGGGGGCCTTCAACATTCCGGGAATCATGAAGGTGTTTATTCTCGGGGAAACCTTGCGTAAGCTCAACCAGACGCAGGCCGCGGCGGTCATTTTTCATGAAGCGTTGGAAGCGGCGGGGTTGGCGCATGACGTGGCTGAGTCTCTTACCGAGAGAGTGACGGGGTTGAAAAACGAGGACTTGATCCGGGCGGCCGGGTTGCAGGGTAAGCCGGCCCAAGTTCAACCGCAGGTTGCGGAACAACCGCTTTCTTCCGAGGCGGCTGGCGCGCGGGTGGCCGCAGCAACGACGAAGGGCGTCGACCAGATTGGGGCAAAACGGGGAACGTTTTTGGGCTGGCGCGGGGAGCTGAAGCTGGACAACCTCCTGAGCTTGGCTTCGGATAATATTCTTCAGCCGGGTTTGGCGTTGACGGGTCTTTCGCAACTGGCCGCCGAGTATCTTTTGCTGTTGGTTGAAGAACTTTTTCAAATCGGAAACGTCAGACCCGTCAAAGGTTCGCAACATGCGGAAACATCCATGCGCCAAACCGAGGGCGAGGTCAAAGCGCAGGTTCGGCAGTACTTGGACACGGCACGCGCGCGCGCGGATTATCGAGACCGCGTCGCCTATGTGAACGCTTTTGATAAAATACATGATGTCATGCTAAACCTGCCTTTGCATCTGCTGGAAAAAATTGTTCCCCAAAAAGAAAACACCGATTTGGAGAACTTAGGTCTGTTTTTTCTCAACGGGGAAATCTATTTTTCGGCCGAAGTGTTCCGGCACCTTTCCCGGCAGGATGACGGCAAGCTCTTTATTGCGGCGATTCTTCTGCATGAAACCTTGAGAATGGCGGGCTTGACTGCGGATCAGGCCGAAGACGTGGTCCGGGAAATTACCGGCTTTGAACACGACTTTTTGGTGGAACGGGCCGGTTTGGCCAAGCTGCTGGCGCCGGCGGATGCAAAAGACATTAAAAGCGCCGATGGCGAGCATGCCGAATTTTTTGCGGGCGCTGCGGTTTCCGGCCGGCAGGAAGGGCTGGAGAATTCGATCGCCGATTACATCGAGCAAACGGCGGGCAAGTTGTCGTCCGTCTTGATTTTTCAGGATTGGCCGGAGCGGGAAATCACTTCCAAGAGTCTGGAAACCATAGCCCGGGCCGGTGCGGTTCCCATGGTGACTTGGGAACCGTGGGACTCCCGGTTTCCCCGGCACCAAAC
>JAAXVQ010000031.1 GCA_013335425.1 Candidatus Firestoneibacteriota bacterium
CTTGCTGGGTGTGATTTCCTACCTGCGGCTGCCGCGTGAACTTTTCCCCCCCATCACCTACCCGCAATTGACCGTCGTGACCAACTATGAAAACGCCGCCCCGGAAGAAATTGAAACCCTGATCACCAAACCGGTGGAAGAGGCCTGCTCGTCGGTCAACAACGTCAAACGCATTTCCTCCACTTCCAAAGAAGGCGTTTCCTTGGTCATGTTGGAATTCGGCTGGGGCACGTCCATGGATTTTGCCGCCCTCAACGTGCGTGAAAAGATCGATTTGGTTAAGGAAAAGTTGCCGCGTGAAGCCGAAGACCCGGTGGTCATGAAGTTTAATCCGTTTGAATTGCCTGTGCTGACGCTCTCGGTTTCGGCCAACATGCCTATTCACGAGATCCGGGAAGTGGCCAAGAAGATTATTAAAAACTCACTGGAAAAAGCCGAAGGTGTGGCTGCCGTGCAGGTCAACGGCGGTTTGGACCGGGAAATTTTAATTACTTTGGATTTGGGGCGCTTGGCCGCGACCCGGCTTTCACCTCTGTCCGTACTCGATGCCTTGAAAAATTCCAACGTGAATTATCCGGCCGGCACCATTCACGGTCACTTTTATGATTATTTGATCCGCACCATGGGTGAGTTTACCAAGCTCGATGAAATTTCCGCTTCACCCGTGGGCCTGGATAAAAGCCAGGAGTATGAAGCCAACGAACAGCAGGAGTTGTCCTTAAGCCACGCCCCTTTGACCGAGTCCCAGGATGATCCCAAACGCGAAACCGACAACCGGGTGGTGGTGCTTTCCGATGTGGGCAAGGTGGAGGACACGTTTAAGGAGAAAACCTCGGTATCCCGTTACAACGGCAAAGAGAACATTTCCATCACCATTCAAAAACAAGCCGGGGCCAACACCCTGGAAGTGGTGGAAAACGTAAAAAAAGCGCTCCAGAAAATTCAGGCCGATTTGCCCAAAGGGCAGCATATCAAGATCATCACCGTCTATGACCAATCGGTGTTTGTACGGCGGTCCATCGACAACGTGGTCGAGGACGCGGTCATCGGCGGCGCCTTGGCGTTTTTGGTGATTTTGATTTTTTTACGCAATCTGACGGCCTCGGTTATTGTCATTACCGCCATCCCGGTCTCCATTTTGGCCACATTTTCCCTCATGTACTTTCAGGGCATCACCCTCAACATGATGTCCTTAGGCGGTCTTTCCCTGGGCATTGGACGTTTGGTGGACGACGCCATCGTCTGTATTGAAAACATCTATCGTCATTGCGAATTGGGCCTGAAACCCAAGGAAGCTTCCGTGGTCGGGGCCAATGAAGTGTCGGCGGCGGTCATTGCCTCGACCTTTACCACGGTTACGGTGTTTCTCCCCATGGTGTTCGTGCAAGGCATCGCCGGGCAATTGTTTTCCCAACTGGCCTTGACGGTCACTTTCGCGCTGTTGGCTTCCCTGGGGGGCGCCATGCTGCTAATCCCCATGCTGGTGTCCCAAGGCGGGGAAGGGCAGTTGCGGGAAGTGAAAATGTTGAAATTTTTCGAACCCATCCTCCACGGGGTGGACGTGTTTTTTTCGCGCGCGCTTTCCAAATTTCTGGAGCACAAGCTGTTCAATTTAACCTTGGTTTTTCTTCTTTTTATGGGAACGATGCTGCTGGCGATCCCCTTGAAAAAAGAGTTCATGCCCAAGGTCGATCAAAGCCAGTTCATCGTTAAAGTGAGTTTGCCCACCGGGGCGCTCTTGAGAGTGACGGACGAGACTTGCCGGAAATTGGAAGATGTTTTTAAGGATATCCCCGAGATCCACGATTATTCGGTAACCATCGGGTCGTCGAAGGACGACGCCACCCAGACGGCCGATGCCATGGGCGGACACCAGGGCCAGATTATGGTCAACTTGAAAAAGGAACGCACCCGCAGCACCGCCGAGGTGGTTCACGAAGTTAAGGAAAAAATGGACAAACAAGACACGGGTCCGGCGCGGTTTGAGTACATGGTGCAGGACAGCGCGCTTCAGGTTTCGGCTTTTTCCGGCGGCGCGCCGGTGGTGATTGAGATCAAGGGGCGCGACCTTACGCTCATGAAAAAGCTGACCAAAGACGTGGAGAATTTGGTCGGTGACATTCCGGGTATATTCGGCGTGAAAAACAGTCTGGTGGCGGAAGCCCCTGAAACCAAAGTCTATGTTCAACGGGACAAGGCGGCGCTGTACAATCTCTCGGTCGACGATATTTCGCGCACGGCCAAAATCGCCATCAAAGGCACGGCCGACACCAAATTCAAGGAACCGGGGCAGGACGAGGTGGACATCCGTGTGCGCCTGCGTTCCGAGGACCGCAGCACGGTTTCGGACTTGCGCCAACTGTTGGTGCACTCGCCTTTGGACGTGGACGTGCCGTTGAACGAATTGGCCTATATAGGCGTCGGCGTGGGTCCTTCTGAAATCAAACGCAAGGACCGCCAGCGCTACGTCATGGTTTCGGCCAACATTTATAAGCGCAATCTCAGCGATGTGGTCCGGGATGTCCAGGACCGCCTAAAAACCCTGACTTTGCCTGAAGGCTACACGGTCGCGCTTGGCGGCGAAAGCGAGCAGATGCAGGAATCGTTCAATTCGCTGGCGTTCGCCCTGGCGCTCGCACTTTTATTGGTCTATATGATCATGGCTTCCCAGTTTGAGTCGCTCATCCAACCGTTCATCATCATGTTTACGGTCCCGCTCTCCCTCATCGGCGTGATGACCATCCTATTTCTGACCAACACCCCGCTTTCCATCGTGGCCCTTATCGGCATGATCATGCTTATCGGGATCGTGGTTTCCAACGGGATTATTCTCATTGACTACACCAATATTTTGCGCGAACGCGGCGCCACGGCCTTGGATTCGGTGGTCCAGGCCAGCCGGACCCGATTGCGTCCGATTTTGATGACCGCTCTGTCCACGATTATCGCCTTGGTCCCCATGTCACTGGCCCTCGGAGAAGGTACCGCGCTGATGGCGCCTTTGGCCATTACGGTTATCGGCGGGCTGACCTCCTCGACGTTTTTGACGGTGATCGTGCTGCCGGCCATTTATTTGATTGTGGACAAAGCCGCGTTGCAGTTGAAACACGCGAAAAAACAGGAAGGGTAAGGGCGCTCCCGTGGGTTTGCCAACGTTTTCCATCCGGCGGCCGGTTACCATTTCCATGATTTTCCTGGGAATCACGGTCCTGGGCGTCATCAGTTTTGTCCGGTTGCCGGTGGAACTGATGCCCAACACCAGCTACCCGGTCGTCACCATCAATATCGAATATCCCGGCGTGCCGCCCACCGAAGTGGAGAGCATGGTCACCACCAAGGTGGAGGACTCGGTCTCCACCGCTGCGCATTTAAAAAGTCTGGAATCCTCCTCGGAGGACGGGAAATCCGAGACCATCCTGCAATTCGAACCGGGCACGGACATGAATTTTGCGGCGCTGGAAGTCCGGGAGAAATTTGCGAAAATCCGCAACAAATTGCCCCAAGGCATCCGCAAACCCATTTTGGGCAAATACGACGTCGCCGATGCGCCCATCATGATCATTGCCTGTCTGTCGGAAACCATTCAAACCGAGGAAGTGCGGCGAATTGTAGATCTTAATATGAAGGAGGCCTTGGGGCGTGTTTCCGGGGTTTCCAATGTGGAAGTTTCCGGCGGGCGCGAGCGTAAGATTTTGGTGGAAGTCGACCAATCCCGCCTGCAATCCTACGGCATTTCCATTGAACAAATCGTGAAGGTGCTGCACGACAACAACGTCAATTTGATGGCCGGCAACCTGGACCGGGGAAGTTTTAAGTATTTGGTCCGGACCGTGGGACAGTTCAAAAGCGTGGAAGGCTTGAAGAAAATCGGGCTTATCGCCACCGAGGACGGCAGCGTCCTGACTTTGGGGGACGTGGCCACGGTCCGCGACTCCTTTCTGGAAGCCGCGGGATATGCCCGCTATGATGCCGCCCCCACCGTTTCCCTCTACATCCACAAAGAACGCCAGGCCAACACCATCGAGGTTTGTCAGGGCATCGATCAAGCCTTGGAAAAGCTCAAACTCACCTTGCCCAAAGGCGTGCGTTTGGTGATGGTGCTCAATCAATCCATCTCCATTAAAAAGGCGATTCAAAGCGTCAAAAAGTCCCTGGTGGAAGGCGCGGTCTTGGCCACTTTGATTTTGGTGCTGACTTTGGGCAGCATCCGCAGCCCGATCATTATCGCCTTGAGCATTCCCTTGGCCGTTATCGGGACGTTCGTCCCCATGTTTTTTCAACATATCACTTTGAACACCATGACGCTTTCGGGCTTGGCGCTGGCCTGCGGCAGTTTGGTGGACGGCGGGGTGGTGGTGCTCGACAGCATTTTCAAAAAGTGCGAAGAGGGACTGCCGATCCGCGAAGCCTGTGTGATCGGCAGCGAAGAAGTCGGTTTCGCCATTGTTTCTTCCTACATCACCTCCATCGTAGTTTTTGTACCCATTATTTTTGTGAACCAGGAGATTCGCCTGCTCTACTCAGGGCTGGCCCTAACCGTGATTTATTCGCATATCATGTCCATGGTGGTTTCTCAGACCCTGATGCCTATGCTGGCCAGCCGGTTTTTAACCGCCCCCAAGCTTCCGGATTTGCGCTGGCGGGAAGACATGCGTCCCAGCCTTAAAAAAGTCTTCTTGGGCATTTACCGTACCATCCTGGCTTTGGCCATCCGGTTCCGATATTATTTGCTTTTGATCGTGGTGCTGCTTTTGGGTTTTGCCATCTACCTCAACACCAAAATAGGTTCCGAGTTCATGGGCAGCATGGAAGAAAATAAAGTCAACGTCAACCTGACGCTGCCCTCGGGCACCAAGCTCGATATTTCCAACGGGTTGGTCAAACGCATCGAGCACTTTCTTTCGGCCGTACCCGAGATCAAGAGCATTTCCTCGCTGGTGGAACAGAACCGTTCCGAGATTCACGTGGAGTTTCTCCCCATGGCCCAGCGCAAGCGTTCAACCAAGGAAATTTTAGATGAACTGCGTCCGAAGCTGGGACAGTTCCGACCGGCTTACGTCTATTTCGAGGAACAGCAGCAGACCGGCAGCAAGGGGATTATTCTGGATTTGTTCGGCTACGACTATGTGTTGCTCAAACAATTGGCGGTTTCCATCGCCAATAAGATGGAATCCCTCCCCGGCTTCACGGATGTGCGCATCCGCATGAAGGAAGGCCGGCCGGAAATGCGTTTTCAAGTCGACAAAGTCAAAGCCATGCAGTTCGATTTAAAAGTTCAGCCTCTGGCCGAAGAGATCAACACCCAGATGCGCGGCGTGATCGGAACCCAGTTTCACACCGAAGGCGAGGAAATTGAGACCATCGTGCGTCTTCAGGAAAAGGACCGCAAGACGCTCGACGACATCAGCAAGCTCACGGTCACTTCCCCCAACGGGGATCAACTGTATTTGTCCCAGATCGGTACGTTTTCACCGGGCTTGGGTCCTTCGGAAATTTGGCGGAAAAATAAGTCACGCATGATTCAGGTTTCGGGGACCGTGGCCACCGATTTGGGGTCGGCCGTGAAAAAAGTCCGGGATTCGCTCGCCGGCGTGGATTTTCCCAAAGGTTACTTTTACCGTTTTGGGGGAAACTATGAGAAAATGATGGAAAGCAATCAGCAACTGACCATGGCGGTTATTTTGACCGTGTTGCTGGTTTATATGGTGCTGGCCGCGTTTTTTGAGTCCTATTATCAACCGGTCATTATTATGGTCTCGGTGGCCATGGCTTTGATCGGTGTGGTGATCGCTTTGTACATAACCGGCAAACCCAAGAGCGTGGGTGTGTTTATCGGCATGATTATGCTTACGGGCATGGTGGTCGGGCCGGCCATTATTTTGGTGGATCAAATTAATTTGTTGATTTCCAAGGGCGTAAAGCAAAAAAAAGCCATTTTGGCCGCGTCCCAAAGCCGTTTGCGCCCGATTTTTATGACCACGGCCACTACGCTGCTGGGATTGTTGCCGACCGCCTTGGATAAAAGCGAAGGCTCGAATCTTTGGTCTCCCCTGGCCATCACCACCGTCGGCGGCTTGATTTCGAGCACCATTTTGACATTGCTGTTTATTCCCAGCGTTTATTTGATTTTTGGCGATATCGGCCGAGGATTCCGGACCACGCTGGGTTGGATCAAACATCGGGTTTTAGGCCTGGGCAAAGTTCCGTCCTTGGTGAGTGCGGAACCCGATGCGGCCTTGAAAAATCACTGAGTTTAAGGAGATACCGGTATGCGCCGCTGGTTGCACGTTTGGCTGGCCATCATGGGAGTGCTGATGGTTTGCACGCTCTGGCAGGGTCCTGCTTGGGCGAGGCCTACCTCGTCCGACGATGAAATTGACGAAGTGTTTTTAGAAGAAGAAGCCAAATCCGACGAAGCAACGCCCGCAGCGACGCCGGAAGCCACACCAGAAGCCACTCCGGAACCCACGGTTGCAGCCGCACCGGAGCCGGCCAAAAAGGCTGTCGTCGAAGAACCGGTTTCCGAAGAACCGGACTCCAGCGAAATTGAGGAAAAGAGCACTCCAACGCCTGAAACCGCCCTGACGCCTGTGCCGGAAGCCGCGCCCAGCACACCGGTTGCGCCCAAGGAGAACCAGGCTTCCAAGAAAACCTCGTCCAAAGAAGGGTATGAACCTGAAGAGCAGTTTCTGGAGGAAGAAGCCGGCATTGCCCCCGAGGAGCGCGCTTTGCCGCAGGGTAAAGAAACCAAACACGAAGAATACGAAGTCATGACCCCCGAAGGCGGCTTGCCGGAAGAAGGCGCGGTGGGTACCGAGGACGGCAAGACAACCGGTATTGCCGAAGTGGAAACCGCCATGACCGAAGCTGAGAAGATTCCCAGTATTTTAACCACACTGGAAGAATGCAAACGCGTCGCCTTGTTGAACGACCGGCGGGTGCAAGTGGCGATTAAGCAGATGAAATACGAACAATTCAAAGTCATGGAAGCCGAACGTGGTTTTTTGCCGCAAGCCAAAGGAACCTATGAGCGTCAGGAAGGCGCCGCCGCCGGGCAGACTGCGCAGAGCGCCGACACGGCGTTCAACAGCATGAAGTACGGGTTGGAAGGGGAAGAAGTCCTTTTCCAGGGCGGAAAGTTGGTCTACACCCTGCGCCAGTCCCGGAACAATTTGGAAGTGGCCAAAAAGAAGTATCAGCAAGCCCGGCAGGAAGCCATTCAAAAGGTGGAAAAAGCCTATTACAATCTGGTCAAGAGCCAAATGATTTTTGAAGTTCAGACCGATCTGTCAAAAGCGGCAGAATCCGCATTGGCGTTTTCACGCGAAGCCTATCGGCAAGGTTTGAATTCGTACCACGAATTTTTAAATGTGCAGTCCCAGACCGATCAGACTTATTACCAGCTTATGTCCTATCAACAGGACATCACCCTGGCCGAACTGGCTTTGCGTCAGGCCTGCAATGTGGATTCGAGCATCGGCGTGCAAATCGACGCGGTTCTGACGTTCACCGACTTTAATTTCAATTATTCCTTGGATGAGTGCTTGGAGCTGGGATTTAAAAATCGGCCGGACTTGGCAGTGAATGAGTTGACCACGCTCTCGGATTATTACGGCATTAAGATTGCCATGGCGGAAAATTGGCCCAAGATCACTTTCAACGGCACGGTGGGAAAAAACGGGCAGGTGCAGCAGGGCCAGGCGTTCACCCTCAGTGACGAGTGGACTGCCAAGATTCAGGGAACATGGATGATCGGCGCCAATTCGGCGCAATATGCGCAGGAAAAGAAGAAGACCATCCCTAAAAATTTCGGCGCCACGGACAATACCAAATCCTCACTGACGCATACGGCCAGTCTGGCTTTTTTTGATAAACTGGAAAACTTTTCCAATGTGGCCAAAGCCAAAGTTCAGCAGGCGACCACCGAGGCGGATTTGGTTGAATTGCGCGGCAAGGTCGCCAATGAAGTCGAAGAGAATTACTTCAATTACCAAAAAGCCATGACCATGGTCACGGCGTCTCTTTCCAAAATAAAATTTAGGGAAAAAGATCTGGAAATCAACCGTGCCAAACAGATGATGGACGATGTTCCGCTCTCGACGGTATTGACCTCCGAGCTGCAACTTGGGGAAGAACGCGTAAACTATGTCAAAGCTTTGGCGGACTATTATATTGCGATTTCCGGCCTCTTTAAAGCCATGGGTCTGGCGAAATAAGTCGATTAGGGCCAGGCAAAGCGTGGGCTTTAGGGCTTCGGGTTCTGTAAACCAGGGCTAAATTTCAGGCAAGGATTCCGTCTTTTTAAGAAAAGATCGGATCCTTGCCTCTTTTTTTACGCACTTGACACCCGGTGGGAAGTCAGTATAATGATGCGATATTGTCATTGAAAGGGGCGTTTTTATGGAAAAATCCATAAAAATCGGCATGCTGGGCTGGGGTACGGTCGGCACCGGCGTGACCAAGATTTTTCAAAAGAGCGCGGACTTGCTGGCGCAGCGCGCCGGCGTGCCTTTGGTCCTAAAACGGATTGCGGATTTGGATTTGAAACGCGACCGGGGTGTTCAAGTTGCGGACGGCGTGCTAACCTCCAGCGCCCAGGATGTCATCAACGACCCTGAAATCCAGATTGTGGTGGAATTGATCGGCGGGGAAGAACCGGCGCGTACGTTTATTTTACAAGCGCTCAAAGCCGGAAAACACGTGGTAACCGCCAACAAAGCCTTACTGGCCAAGTATTGGGATGAAATTCACCGTACCGCCCAAGAGTCCTCGGCGGAGATCTATTTTGAAGCCTCGGTTGGGGGCGGCATTCCCGTGGTCCAGGCTTTAAACGACGGTCTGGCCGCCAATCACGTAAAGGGCATTTACGGGATCATCAACGGTACGGCCAATTACATTTTAAGTGAAATGACCAAGGGTGAAGAATACCAAGCCACCCTGGTCAAAGCCCAACAAAAAGGCTATGCCGAAGCCAACCCCACTTTGGACGTGGAAGGCGGAGACACCATGCATAAGCTGGTGATTCTCTCCTCGCTGGCTTTCGGGCGCTGGGTGCACCCCCAGGATGTTTATGTGGAGGGCATTACCCGTATTTCCGCGCAGGACATCATCTATGCCCGGGAAGAGTTCGACCGGGTGATCAAGCTGCTGGGCATCGCCAAACAAACGCCGGACGGGCGGATTCAAGTCCGTGTGCATCCGACCCTGGTGCCGTCCGCCCACTTGTTGGCCTCGGTCAATGGTGTTTATAACGGGATATTCATTATCGGTGATGCCGTGGGGCCGACCTTGTTTTACGGCAAAGGCGCCGGAGAAATGCCCACGGCTTCGGCCGTGGTTTCGGACATTATCTTTATCTCCCGCAACATCCACTTAAACGCCGCGGGCAAAGTCCCCAGCGTTTATTATCTGCCCGAGGAGCAAAAGCAGCTTCCCTTGGCCCCCATGCAGGATTTGGTTTCAGAATATTATTTGCGCTTCAATGTCCGCGATGAGGCCGGGGTTATTGCCAAGATTTCCGGGGTGCTCGGCGAGCGCGGCATTTCCATCGCCTCGGTGATTCAAAAGGCGCGCAAGGAAGGCGACATGGTGCCGATTGTCATTATGACCTACGAAGCCCGGGAAAAAGACGTGGAAGACGCCTTGGCCGTCATTGACCGCCTGCCGGTGGTCATGCAGCCTACCCTTAAAATCCGTGTGGAGAACCTCGATGATTAAGCCCGGTTTGATTGAGAAGTACCGGAAATATTTGCCGGTTACCGCCGCGACACCCGTGGTGACGCTCAACGAAGGCGACACACCCTTGGTCGAGTCGCTTTCCCTGGGCGCGCTCTCCGGCGTCCCGCTGAAGGTCTATTTGAAATACGAAGGCGCCAATCCCACCGGGTCGTTCAAAGACCGGGGCATGACCATGGCCATTACCAAAGCCAAAGAAGCCGGTTCCAAAGCTGTGATTTGCGCTTCCACGGGCAATACTTCAGCCTCGGCCGCTGCCTATGCTGCCCGAGCCGGCATGGCCTGTTATGTGATTTTGCCCAAAGGCGCGATTGCCTTGGGTAAGTTGGCGCAAGCCATGATGCATGGCGCCAAGGTCATTGCCATTGAAGGCAATTTTGACGAAGCTTTGGAGATTGTTAAACAAATATCTGAAGAACGTAACATAACTCTAGTTAATTCAATAAATCCATATAGGATTGAAGGCCAGAAAACCGGGGCGTTTGAAATTGTGGAACAACTCGGGGGTAAGGCTCCGGATTTCCAATTTATCCCTGTGGGCAATGCCGGTAACATCACAGCTTATTGGAAGGGTTATAAAGAATATCGCCAGAAGGGGAAGATTTCACGGCTGCCACGTATGATGGGTTTTCAAGCCGCGCTATCGGCACCCATTGTCAAAGGTCGGCCGATTAAACATCCCAAAACCTTGGCCACAGCCATTAAGATAGGAAATCCGGCTTCCTGGAAATTTGCCACGGCCGCCCGCGACGAATCCCACGGCATGATTGACGTGGTGACAGATGCACAAATTATTGCGGCGTATAAGCACTTGGGCAGAGTGGAAGGCGTTTTTTGTGAACCGGCTTCGGCCGCTTCGGTGGCCGGTTTTATGAAGCTGGCGAAAAACGGGTATTTTAAACGTGAACTTCGGCGTGGCGGCACGGCGGTATGCATCCTAACCGGGCACGGCTTGAAGGACCCGGACCGGGCCGTATCGGTTTGCGCGCAACCGTTGGTTTGCAAAGCTGATCGCAACGCGGTTTTAAAAGTCATGGGCTTGGCCCGGCGTGGGAAAAAAGGATAAATGGCCATGAAGTATCTCCTGATCGTGGGTGACGGCATGTCGGACCGACCCGTGGCCGGTTTGGGCCAACGGACGCCTTTGCAGGTAGCCCGTACCCCCAATCTGGATTTTATGGCTCAGCATGGGATCGTGGGGACCGTGCATACGCTGCAACCGGGTTTTCCCTTGGGTTCGGACGTGGCCAATTTGACGGTCATGGGTTACGATCCGCGGCAATATTACTCCGGACGCGCGCCTTTGGAAGCAGCCAACATCGGCGTGGACTTGGGTCCCACAGACGTGGCTTTCCGCATGAACCTGGTGAGCATTAAAGACGGGCTTATGGCCGATTATTCCAGCGGGCATATTTCCACGGAAGACGCCAAACCTTTGGTGAAAATGCTCAACGACAAGCTGGGCGATAAAAAAATGGCCTTTTACACCGGGACCAGCTACCGGCATTTGTTGGTTTGGCGCAGCGGACCCTTGGAAGCGCGCTGCACGCCGCCGCATGATATTTCCGGCAAGCCGATTGCCGAGCATATGCCCAAGGGTTCCCGGCATCAGGAACTCGTTCGCCTCATGGAAGATTCGCGCTTGTTGTTGGATGGTCACGAAGTCAACCGTGAGCGCCGGCGCGAAGGCAAACCGGCGGCCAACATGATCTGGCTCTGGGGGCAGGGTAAAAAGCCGGCCATGCCGACGCTGACCGAACGCTATCAGATCACCGGCGGGGTCATTTCCGCCGTGGATTTGATCAAGGGTCTGGGAACTTATGCGGGCCTAAACGTTATTGCGGTGCCCGGGG
>JAAXVQ010000352.1 GCA_013335425.1 Candidatus Firestoneibacteriota bacterium
AGTTGCCGTATGCGGAGTTGGTGGAGATCCGCAAACGCATGGGGATCGTTTTTCAGGAGGGGGCGCTGTTTGATTCTTTGACCGTCGGCGAGAACGTCGGGTATTATTACCTGGAACATACGCGCCAGACGCATGCGGACGTCACCCCTCGGGTGCAGGCCATGCTCGACACCGTGGGCCTGGGGCACACCATCGATTTGATGCCCGAACAGCTCTCGGGCGGCATGCGCCGCCGCGTGGCCATAGCGCGGGCGCTGATCTACAAGCCGGAGCTGATTTTGTACGACGAACCGACCACGGGTTTGGACCCGGTGGCCTCCCGCAGCATCACGGATCTCATCAACCGGCTGAAGATCGAACACAAGGTCGCCAGCATCATGGTCACCCACGATCTCGAGGACGCCATGGCCGTGGCCGACCGCTTCATCGTCATCCAGGCCGGAACCGTGGCCTGGACCGGCACGCGCCGCCAGTTTGCCGGCCAGCAAAACCGGTTGGTCGAAATGTTTTATCAGCAAGCCGGGTAGCATAAGCACGGGCTTTATAGCCTGTCTGATTTCTCCACAAGGAGCTTGATGTGAAAAGCAGCCGAAATTATCCCGCGATGCAGTTCAAGGTGGGCACGCTAATTGCCGTGGCGATTGCGGTCACGTTGCTGGCTTTGATCTTCCCCACCAAAGGCGTCAATTTTTTCTCTCCCAAGATCAAGCTGACCGCTTTTTTTCCCAAAGTAGGCGGACTGCGTCCTTCTTCGCCGGTGCTGTTCTCCGGGGTGGAGGTGGGGTCCGTGTCCTCGGTGGAGTTTGTCCCCGGGAGCAACCCGGCGCGTTTGCAGGTGGTGCTGACCGTGGAGCGGAAAATTCAGCAATACCTTCGGCGCGACTCCCGGGCCGTGATTCAGAGCATGGGCCTATTGGGGGACATGTATATTGAAGTGACTTCCGGCAGCCCCGGCGAGACGATGGTGGAAAACAACGCCGTCATCACGGGTGTGCCTCCCGAGGATACCAAAGGCGAACTCGCCGCCATCATGGCCGAAGCCAAGGGGCTGCTGGCCAATTTGAACCGCGTTTCCGAGGACATTGCCTCGGGGAAAGGCAGTTTGGGACTTTTGGTTAAAGATCCCGCGTTGTACCGCGAGCTCCAGAGCGCGGTAACCCAGATTCGGACCATGCTCGCGGCAGTCAACGAAGGCGAAGGCACGGCCGGAAAGCTGCTGAACGATCCCGAGCTTTATGACGAAATGGTCGCTTCCGTAAAAGAAATTCATGCCGTGGTAAATGATCTGAAGGAGGCGGAACGCACCATTATTTCGCAGCAGACCAAGGACGCCATCACCGAGACGGTCAAGACCGCGTCGCGCGTTTTCAAGCGGGTCGGCGAGATCGAGGAAAAAGTCGATCAGATCCGCTTTGATTTCAACTTCGGCATGGAAAAATTCCTCAACGCGCCCGTGGCTTCCGGGCACGCGGATTTGCTGATCTGGCCCAACCGCCAGCGGTACTACCAGGTCGGGGTGCAAAAAGTTTCCAGCCTCTACGGAAACGAAACTGAGAACACCACCTATACCGGGCAGTTGGCCTGGCGCATATTTCAAACCCCGCTCTATATCCGCGGCGGGGTGATCAAAACCAATTATTTCGTGGGCGGTTTGGACCTGCGGCTCTTAAACGACGATTTCAAAGTTATGTTGGACACCTACCGGGTGGAGCTCAACCCCGCGCAAGTGGACGTGCGCACCGGCGTGATGCTGGTGGATTTCATGGAGCTGACAGCCGGGGTGGAAGATGTTTTCCGCCGCCCGTTCTACAAAGCCGGGCTGACCATCCACTACCAGGACGACGATCTGCTCAATGTGATCTTCAAAGCCAAGTTTTAGGGAAACGGAACCGGTGCGGGTTTTTTCGGACGACGGTCAAGGTTGACAAGCGGCAGGGCAAAGGGTAGAATCGGGCCCGTTGTCCGGCCTTAAACCAACCTTTGCAGGATGGCCCCATGATCAACTTTGACCAAGACACACCCCTGGATTCCTTTGAATGGGAGTACATCCTGTTTGAATTCTTCAAGCGGTATTCAATCGGTTTCATCAAAATGGAATTGCTCATGTTTTTCTACCGCAACCAATCCGACCCGGTCAAACTCACGGACATCGTCAACCACACCGGCTATCGCCCGGAAGAAGTGGCCGTCAACATTTCCAAATTGGTCGGGGAACGCCTGCTGGGCAGCCGTCCGGTGGGGGCTGCGCCCGAAGAGGCGCTTTTTTACCGGTTGGAAGCCCGGGATTTTTCCGGACGCAACCTGGTGCACCAGATCCTGGAGCGCATTGCCTTGAAGTTCAACGAGCGCGAGGGACGTTTGAAGATCATTTACGCCATTTTAAAAGCCCAAGATTGAAAACCCGCCTAAAGATTATCCGCAGATGACGCAGAGGCACACAGATTGAAAATTTAAAACCATGGTTGGTGTAACAAAAGGTACGCTCAGCATGTCGTGAATTTTCCTTCTTGCCTAAACCCCGGCCCCAGGTTCCACCGATACTAACCTTGTCCGCATCGCCGCAGGAGCAAAGGGGGTGAAATCATGGTCGTGGCCGGCCGCAGGCGGGTTCAGGCACGCAACGCCCGCACGAGCGCAAGCGCGCTGGTTTGGCGGGAAATGCAGCGCGCTTTTCAAGCCATCAATCAGGAAAAAGAATTTTCCGCCATGGTTTCAACGGCCCTGCGTCAGGCGTGCCGGCTTTTTCGCTCCGAGGGCGCGCTGTTGCTGCTGGCCAACCGGGGGACGGGGTTGCTGGAAATCGGTGCCGTGGAAAACATTTCCGCCGAAGCGCTGGAGGTTTACCGGCGCGCACCTGCCCGGACAGACGCGTTGGGACCGGACTTGGACCCGGCGGCGGCCGCCGCCGATCGGGAGCGCATCCGCGGGCTGGCCAAGGGTTTTGCCCGGCATTTGCTCTTACCCATCGCCCTCCAGGACAAAATCATCGGCGCGCTCATGCTCACCGATGTGCGGGCCGGAGGTGAGTTTCAGGAAAGCCCCGAAG
>JAAXVQ010000353.1 GCA_013335425.1 Candidatus Firestoneibacteriota bacterium
CCTCCCGCCAAGTCCTGGGGAGGGGAATGTTACAAATAAAATTCATATAAAAAATTTGCAACTTTCTTTTCCGGAATCTTGTCCAATGGGTTGAATTCAAAATTTTTTGGGGGTGCACTTATGTTGAGGCGGCTTGGGGTAATGAAGAAAAGCGAGCGCGCGCAGGGCATGACGGAGTACATCATCATCGTGGCCCTGATCGCCCTGGTGGCCATTGGCGCGGTGAAGATGTTCGGCGGGAAAATCGCCAAGTTGTTCCAGGACAAAGCTACGCAACTTGAGACCGAAACTCAAGGCACGACACCCTAATTGCCTACTCTCTGGAGGCAAGTGTCCGCTCATCCTGAATTGTTGTTGGGTACCGTGCTGGCAATCGCCGTTTACACGGATTTGGCCCAACGGAAAGTTTACAACGTACTGACTTATCCGGCACTGTTGGCCGCCGTGGTTTGGCATACGGCCGCCCATGGCTGGTTGGGTCTGGGGTTTTCGCTGTTGGGGTTGACGGCGGGCGGTTTGATTTTTTTTCCCGCTTTTTGGGCCGGGGGCATGGGTGCCGGGGACATTAAACTTATGGCTGTGGTGGGGGCGTTCCTGGGGTGGCGCTTTGCCCTCAACGCGGCTTTGGACGCGGCCGTCATCGGCGGGGTTTTTGCCGTGGTGTTTCTGCTGGTGAAAAGAGAACTGTGGTCGACACTCCATCGCACCCTGCGGCTTTTGTTTCCAGGCAAGACCTCTGGTGTTGCCCGCTCAGCATCGTATGCCCTGCCTTATGCTGTGTTTATTTCCCTCGGGGCCGTGGCGGCATTTTTTTTGCCATCGCTCATCGCCCTGCCCTAAACCGTGAGATGGCGGTGCCTTCATTGACAGGCATGGGAAAAGCATTGTATGATCCCACCAACGCACCGAAAAGGACGCGGCGCACCAATACCCGTAGGGGCCGGCTTCCACGCCGGCCCGGATGTTGGTGTTTAACGATTTTAAACATTTTAAAATTTTGATGCCTATATTGTCCCTGCCCCGCGCGGGCCGGCTTCCACGCCGGCCCCTACCTATGATGTTTTGTTTTGCCTGAGGCGGGGTTTGCGGCCAGAATCGACTGGAAATTCGGCGGTAATTTGGTTATGATTCACCCGAATTTAATTCATTTTTGCTGTATGCGTTGGAAAGGACATTAATTCATGGAAGTTAAAAAAGTTGTGCTGGCTTACTCGGGCGGTTTGGACACCTCGGTGATTATCCCCTGGCTCAAGGAAAATTACGGCTGCGAAGTCATCGCCTGCGCGGCGGACGTGGGGCAGGAAGAGGAACTCAACGGCTTGCCGGCCAAGGCTAAAAAAACCGGCGCCTCCAAATGTTACGTGTTGGATTTGAAAAGGGAATTTGCCGAGGAATACCTGCTGCCCATGCTCAAGTCCGGGGCCGTGTATGAAAACAAGTACCTGCTGGGCACGTCCATTGCCCGCCCGCTGATTGCCAAGCACCAAGTCAAGGTCGCGCTCAAAGAGGGTGCGGACGCGGTTTCTCACGGGTGCACAGGAAAGGGCAATGATCAGGTGCGCTTTGAACTGACTTACCAGGCCTTGGCCCCGCAACTCAAAGTGATTGCGCCCTGGCGCGACCCCAAGTGGACGCTGCGTTCGCGCGAGGACGCGCTGAAGTACGCGGCCGAGCGCCACGTGCCCATTTCGCAGAGCTTGAAGAAGATCTATTCCCGCGACCGCAACCTCTGGCACATTTCCCACGAAGGCGCGGAACTCGAAGATCCCTGGCAGGAACCCAAACCCGGGGTATGGATGCTGACCCAGGACCCGGAGAAAGCGCCGAATAAACCGGCGTACGTCACCCTGGGCTTCCAGTCCGGCAAACCCGTCAGTTTGAACGGGGCGCGGCTGGACCTGGTGACTTTGATTCAACGGCTCAACAAACTTGCCGGCGCGCACGGCGTGGGGCGCACGGACTTGGTAGAAAACCGGCTGGTGGGCATGAAATCGCGCGGCGCCTACGAAACCCCGGCCGGCACGGTCTTGGTGGCGGCCATTCATGAACTGGCCAGTCTGGTTTTAGATCGCGAGACCATGCACTACCGTAGCCAGTTGGCCCTCAAGTACGCGGACCTGGTTTACAACGGGCAATGGTTCACGCCCCTGCGGGAAGCGCTGGATGCCTTTATGCACAGCGTGATGGCGCCGGCCACCGGCGAAGTGCGCATGAAGCTCTACAAAGGCCAGGCCACGGTGGCCGGGCGCAAATCCGGCAACTCGCTCTTCTCCGAAGCCTTGGCCACCTTCGGCAAGGATAATGTATACCGCCAGTCCGATGCCACCGGGTTTATCAATTTATTCGGCTTGCCGTTGAAGGTGCAGGCGCAATTGGAAGCGCGCAAAAAAGGTAAAAAGAAGTAGGACGTACCAAAACTGCGGGCAAGCCGGATGCTCCTGCCTGCCCGCAGTGGTTACTTCGGAGGATCACCATGGCTTATGATGCGGACTTGGCGGACAAGGTTCGGGCGATCCTGGCGACCAAGCCGGGGTTTTCTGAAAAAAACATGTTCGGCGGCCTGTGTTTTCTCTTGGCCGGGAACATGTGCTGCGGCATTGTGGGGGATAAGCTGATGCTGCGGGTTGACCCCGACGAAACGGCGGCGCTCTTAAAGGAGAAACACGTGGTGCCCATGGACTTTACCGGGCGGCCGCTCAAGGGCATGATTTATGTGCTGCCCGCGGGCTGGAAACGCTTCGAGACTCTGGCTGCGCGCATTGAAAAAAGCATCGCCTTCATTCAAACCCTGCCTCCCAAGTCGAAAAAGCCCAAGCGCTGATTTTTTCCAAATCGCTTGCGGCTTTACGCGCCTCAACCCCGGGAGTATAATCGAAAGATTTCCACGCAATTTATTGCGGGGGACAACATGTAGTTTCCCCTCCCCAAAGTTTATGGTGGGAGGGGACGAAGGGGAGGGGGCTTAGGCCTTAACATGAAAGGCTCATCCCCTCACCTTAATCCTCTCCCGCAAGGGGAGAGGGATTTGTTAAAATACAA
>JAAXVQ010000354.1 GCA_013335425.1 Candidatus Firestoneibacteriota bacterium
CGCCCGTGAGCAGGATCCGGCGGATGGGCAGCTTATCCGCCAGGGCGCCGAAGGGCAGGTTCGCCAGGGCCATGCCCAGCACCACCGCCGACACCGTGCGGGAGGCCACGCCTTCGGCCACACCGACTTGGACCCGTACGGCCACCCCCACGTTGACAGGTACTCCGACCCGGACTTCCAGCCCCACGTCGAGTGCCACGCCCACGGTTACCTCCAGCATGACGGACACACCGGTTGCGACCCTAACCGCAACCGGGAGTTCGACCGTAACTCCGACCACCTCTCCCTCGCCCAGCATAACGCCTACGTTCACAATTACGCCGACAGGAATGCCCACGAAGTCAGCCACGACCACGCCGACTGGGATTTTGTTCGGGAACGCCGGCGAAGTGTATTGCTATCCCTCGCCGGCCCGCGGCCAAGAAGTGTGGTTTTATTATCGGGCTGAAGGTTTAATCAGCCTGGAGATCAGTGTTTACAATGTGGCGGGTGAACCTGCGGGCAAGGTCAAGGGTTTGGCAGGTGCCGACCACACCATACGCCTGATGCTTGACTTAGGCCAAATGGCGCCGGGAGTGTATTTGTACCAGGGTAAGTTGGAAAAAAGTGGGGGAATAGTCAGCACCACAGCTTTGAAAAAGTTCGTGGTGGTGAAAGGTAAACCCTGAGGTCTTCAAGTGGCCGCTTCGACAGCGCAGATGATTCCGTTTTGAGTACTCCCCCGGTTGCCGAAAATTCGAGTATGTGCGCAATGCATTGAAGAAATTAAAATTATTGACACCTTCTCGGAGGTAGTGTATAGTTCCGAAATCTGTTTATTTTCAGCGGGTTTTCAACCAACTTTTTTTGAACAAGGGGGTTTTTTTATGCGTGTGCGCCAATGGCTTACCGCCCTTACGGTGGCTCTGGTAATCGGCAGTCTCTGGGCGGTTTATCCTCCTTACGACATCCGCGACTCTGCGGGCGCGCTGTTGACCAAGGGCAAGATCAATCTGGGTCTGGATTTGCAGGGGGGCATGCACTTGAAGCTGGAGGTGGACACGACCAATCTGCCTCCGGAATTGAAATTGGGCGAAGCGGTCGACCGTGCTTTGGAAATCCTGCGCAACCGCGTGGACGCGTTGGGCGTGGCTGAACCCATTATCCAAAAAGAAGGCGAGAAGTGGATCGTTATCCAGTTGCCGGGTATCCGCGATCCCGAACGCGCAGAAAAAATCGTGGGGCAAACGGCTTTGCTGGAGTTTAAGCTGGTCGATGAAACTCACCGGCTTTCCGATATGACCGACGCGAACGGCAACACCTTGGCAGGCAAGATTCCCGCGGGTGTGGACGTGGCTGCGGGCAAGGAAGGCGACCTGTACGTGTTGGAAGGCAAACAACTCATGACCGGCGCCCACTTGGTGGACGCCAAGGTGCAAATGGACGGCTATGGCCGCCCGATCGTGGGCTTCAAGCTCGATCCCGAGGGCGGGCGTATATTCGGCATCTTAACGGGGGACAACATCAACCGTAAGCTGGCGATCGTTCTCGACAAAAAAGTTTATTCCGCGCCGGTGATCAAGTCGCGCATTGGCGGCGGGCAGGGGATCATCGAAGGGCAGTTCACGCTGGAGGAAGCCAAGGATTTGGCGCTCATCCTGCGCGCGGGCGCTCTGCCTGTGCCGGTTAAGATCATCAGCAAAAACATCGTCGGTCCGACCTTGGGCAAGGACTCCATCCGCAAGGGTGAAATGTCCGCTTTGGTCGGCATTGGCGTGGTCATGCTCTTCATGCTGATTTATTACCGCACTTCGGGCGCCATCGCCGATCTCGCTCTGGTGTTGAACATGCTTTTCCTCATGGCGGCCATGGCCCTGCTGCATGCGACCTTGACCATGCCGGGCATCGCGGCCGCGATTTTGACCATCGGCATGTCCGTGGACTCCAACGTACTTATCCTGGAGCGCATCCGCGAGGAGTTGCGGACCGGGAAGACCATCCGGGCCGCCATCGACGCGGGCTACTCGAAGGCGCTTTGGACCATCATCGACACGCACGTCACGACCTTGATCACCGCCGGCGTGCTCTTTCAGTTCGGCACCGGGCCCATCAAAGGTTTTGCGGTTACGTTGAGCTTGGGTCTGCTGATTTCGCTCTTTACGGCCATGGTGGTCACGAAGTTGATCTACGATACGCGCAAACAGTATCATAAGCTGTCGATCTAACCTAAGGGGGATTGAGCCTAACATGCTGCATCTGATCCGCAATGATATGAACATCCAGTTCGTGAAAGCGCGCTGGGTGGGTTTTGTCATCTCCGCGATTTTGATCGTTTTGGGCTTGGTCGCTTCCGTGCAGATCGCGCGCGGCAAAGCCCGCATGGGCGTTGATTTTGCCGGGGGCACGGCCTTGGAGATCGAGTTTCAAAAAGCTTTCTCCTCCGAAGAACTGCGCGCCGCGCTTAAGGCTCCGGAGTTTCAGGAAGTCGAACAGCAGAGCGTTACGGACCCGGGCCATGTCAAGTACATGCTCCGGATCTTTGCGCCGTCACTGCCCACGGAAAAAGTGAGCACCCGCGTGATTGAGGTGCTTAAGCAGAACGTTCCGGACAACACCGTCACCATCCTTTCCTCCGAGGACGTGGGGCCCGCGGTTTCAGCGCAGTTGCGCCAGCAGGCGATGATGGCTTTCTTTTGGGCTTCCATCGGCATCCTGATTTATATCTGGTGGCGTTTTGATTTCCGTTTCTCGGTGGCGGCCACCATTGCCACGGCACACGACGTACTGGCCGTGGTTGGGGTTTTTTATTTCATGGGACAGGAAGTCAACCTCCTGTTGCTGACGGCGCTGTTGACCCTGGCCGGGTACTCGCTCAATGACACGGTGGTTGTGTTCGACCGTATCCGCGAAAACATCCGTCTGCACCACAAGGAAAATTTCAACACCATCGTCAACAACAGCATCAACGAGACGCTCTCCCGGACGATCATCACCTCCTTGACGGTTTTTCTGGTGGTCTTGGCCCTTTTCTTCTTGGGCGGGGAAGTGATTCACCC
>JAAXVQ010000032.1 GCA_013335425.1 Candidatus Firestoneibacteriota bacterium
CCGATCTTCCTGGCTTCACTGCCCACCAACGGCATGCCCGCCAATTTGGCGGAATTGGAGCGGTCGCGCTGCTTTGCGTTTTCTTCTCCGGATTTACCCATGCCCGTCAGCCATTCGGACAGCGTGGTTGATTTTTTAAGCCCCGTGGTGTGGCAAACTCGTTTTCCGGCATGGTTCCAAGCCCGACCGGAATCTCAAGCATCCGACCAGGAAAAAAATTATGCGCTTTTATGCGGCATGGCCGCCGGACTGCGGGGCTATGATGCGTTGACACCTGCCGGTTCGGGCGCTCTGCCGGGTTTTCTGCTGGACCGCCAAGGAACGCCGCAACGCACCCACCAATACTTTTGGGATTTGCTCAAGGAAAACACGCATGTAGAAGGGTTTCTCAACAGCCAGGTCAGCGCCGATATACTTCTGCTGACCTTGCCGGATTTTGAACGCGCCCTATATCTGCAAACACCCGCCTGGCCGCGTTATGACCTGGCCGGCATCAGCGGCTTGGGATTGGCCGCCAAACCGATTTTTGATCCTCAAACCCAAGCCTATGTCGCCAACCGGCAGCAGTTGGAAAACTACCTAAGCAGCGAGCAATATGCTTATTTACCTGCCGAAGCCTCGAAAATCAGCCTGGAACGCGTCAATCATCAAGTACTTCTCCTTCCCAGCCAAGAACAACTTCCCGCCGACGTGCAAGCCCTGGTGGCGGATATACTGGACAAAGGGAATTCAGTCATTTTAATCGGCCCACTCCCCAAACATCCCGAGGGTGCCCAGCATACCCCCTTGGAAGAACTGGCCGGCGCCAAACCCAAAACCAAACCCAAAGGTTCGGGACGTTCCAAACCGGGAAAAACCGGGAAACTCTTTCATTTGCCCGAATACTCCCAGGAGAAATTAGGGCGGCTGCTCAAACAGGCCGGTGTCATACGCGAATTGACGCTGGACCACCCCGGGCTTAAGTTGTTCGTGCATAAGTTCCGCAACCGGGTTTTTGTAGCCATGATCAACCCGGCCCAGACCGAAGTGCACACTGGGGTTCACCGCGAGGGAAAATTTGTGTTGAAGGACTTCTGGAGCGCTAAAAAATATTTCGGCGGCAATCATGAAATCCGCCTGACGCTGCCGGCGCGCAGTGTGAAATTTTGGGAGTTGATTCCATGCTAAACCCCGAATTCCGACTGCTGGACCCCGAGCCAGAACAATTGGAACGCCTTTGTCGGCTCTCAGGGTTGGCCAACCCCTCCGCCATCCCCTGGTCTCTGTCGCTAATGTCCCTGGAAGCGCCAAAACGGGAAACCTTCTTTCGCCAATTGGATTGCCGGCTGGCTACGCCCGGAGATCATCCGCTGACTGAAATTCATGCCCATATTCGCGCCTTGGCCCAGGAGCTCGAAATTCATTTGCCCGAACCCCGTCTTTTCGGATTTCCCGAGACGTTGGTGGCTCAACTCCTTGACCAACGCAAGGCCCCTTGCGTGATGCTGCTGGGGGTTCTGGAAGACAACCGTATTTGGGCCGGATGCCTGGCGGGTGTTTCCCGCAGCGGCCTGGATTTTTTCACGACTTTTCAAACCCTGTGGGCCGATGAACCGGAATTGGCCGCCAAACAATCACTTGAAGATTTTCCCGAAATTTGCCGGGTAGCTTCCAGGCTTTACGCCCGCCCTGCGGGCGGATTGTTCATTCAACGTGAAGCCTTTGCCTTTTGGGGGCAGCATGGTTGGTCTCAACATTACGTGCTCGAATGCGTTGCGCGGGGCCAAGCCCAGGTGCATTGGCCCTATTGAACTTTTCTGACCGACAAAGATTTCGCTTGCCAGTCTGGTCGACAAACGCTATGATTACCGCCGTTTTCAAGCCTCATTTCCAAGCAAAGGCCAGGTAAAAACGCATGTTGGAAACACCAGAAACCCGGGTCCCGATCGACTGCCACGAATGCGAGGGGAGCTGCTGCCGCTATTTCGCGCTCCAGCTCGACACCCCGGAAACGCCGGAAGATTTCGATCATCTGCGTTGGTTCATGGCGCATCAACAGGTTGCCATCTTTATTGAAAAAAACGATTGGTATCTGCAAGTCAACACGCCCTGCCGCTTTCTGTTGCCCGACCACCGCTGCGGTCACTACGACCAGCGCCCGCAAATCTGCCGGGAATACGGCTGGGACGAGGCCGGGAAACCCGATTGTCACGGCTCGGAACAAGCTTGCGACCATGACGAATTTTTCAGCACGCTCGAAGAATTGGAAACCTACTTGAACCGCATGGGGGCGCGCTGGGCCAGCCAACCCACGCCATGCTCGGCGTGACCCGAGTTATGGACCGGCCGCGCTGCGCCTGGGCGCAGGCCACCCCCGAGTTGCGCCGCTATCATGACTCGGAATACGGCTTCCGCGTTAAACGGCCCCAAGCCTATTTTGAACGTTTGGTTTTGGAAATGTTCCAAGCCGGCCTTTCCTGGCGTACGGTTTTAGCCAAACGGCGGGCGTTTCGCACCGCCTTTGCCGGTTTTGCCCCGAAAAAAGTCGCGGCGTTTACCCGCGACGATGTACAACGCCTTCTGGGCAATGCGGCCATAATCCGCAACCGCCTTAAAATCGAAGCGGCCATAAAAAACGCAACCGTCTTTTTGGAAATTTCCCGAAAAACGGGCGGGTTTGAGGCATTTATACGCAACCTGCCCCTCCACGATCCGACCGCTACGGTAAAACTTTTCCGCAAACACTTTGCCTTTATGGGCCCAAAAATCGTGGAAGAATTTTTACGCAGCACCGGTCATTGGAATGTATCCCACGAGCCCGGCTGTTTCTTGGCCCAGACCGTTAGACGGAGCCGTTTTTCATGAACACTTCGGCTCTGCCCGCGGTTATAACCGAACCCACCCAATGGGAGAAAATCGCCCGTCCCCTGGAAAAAGCGCGCATCCTGGCGATCGACTTGGAAGGGAACGGCTATTTCCGCTATCCGGAGCATATCTGCCTGATTCAACTGGCTTCAGAAAAACAGGTGATCCTGCTCGATCCGCTTACCCTTAAAGACCTCACCGCCTTAGGCCGTTTGTTGGAAAATCCGAACATTGTTAAAATCTTTCATTCCTGTGATTGGGACCTGCGCTCTTTGGACCGCGACTATGGTTTCAGAGTGCGCGGCCTTTTTGATTCTTCGTTGGCAGCCCGTTTTCTAGGCATCAATGAAGTCGGTTTGGGCAAAGTCTTAAAACATTTTCTGGGTGTGGACCTTGACAAAAGCAAATCGCTTCAGCGCCAGGACTGGACCCTGCGTCCGCTGAATCCGGAATCCATCCAGTATGCCGCCCTGGATGTCTTTCACCTGGTTGAATTGCGCGAACACATGCTGGAACAATTGCAGAAGCTGGGACGCTGGGAATGGGTTCAGGAAGAATGCCTGCGTTTGGAATCCCTGCGATATTCTCCTCCAGCTTCGCCGGACGAGACGTTCTGGAACATCAAAGGCTGCCGGGAATTGCCGTCTAATCAATGGGCGCTGCTGCGCCAACTCAATGTGTTCCGCGACCAATTGGCGCGCCGCTTGAATCGCCCACCTTTTAAAGTGCTTTCCGATGCAACCTTGATTTCTCTGGCCGGCAGTCCGGAACAGAACCTCGCCGGATTCAGAGGGCTGGCGGCCGTGCAAAACGCGAAACAACTGCCTCAGTTGCGCGAAATTCTCGATACCAAACCGCCCAAGGAACCTCTTCGTTTTCCCAAATCAAAAAACTCCTTACCCCAAAGACTCTCAGCCGAAGCCAAAAAGCGTTTTGCAGCACTTAAACAATGGCGCACGGATAAAGGCCAAGTGCTGGGATTGGACCCTTCCTTGCTATGGCCCATGCGGAGTTTGGAAGCTATGGCCTTGGACCCGGAAAAACGCCAACATGAGCTCCAACGTCAACCGGGCTCCGAAGTTCGGGCTTGGCAAGTGAAGGTTTTTTCCGCCGAATTGGAAAATTTGTTTTTGTCCAATTTCAACGTCTAAAAATTTCCGCCGCCGTAACCGACATCCGCATGCCGAAAAGTCCGCTAGGTCAATCACCACTTGGTTAAAAGGGTTTTAATCGGAGGATATCAGCATGAAAACACGTTTTGATCAGGCGGCGGCAGGGTGGGACCAAGACCAGCAGCGGGTGCGCATGGCGGAAAGTATTGCCGACGTTATGCGGGAAAGCCTGCATTTGAACGGTAATCAGGTTTTAATGGATTACGGCACCGGCACCGGGTTAATCGCCTTGAAATTTCAGCCTCAGGTGCACCGCATCGTCGCCGTCGACTTATCCCAGGGTATGCTGGATATTTTGCATGCGAAGCTGGTGCAACAAAACATCTCGAACATAGAACTGCTCAAGGCCTCGGCGGCGGGAAACGCCGCTTTGCCTGCAGTCGATGTGATTGTCAGTTCCATGGCCCTGCACCATGTTCGGGATACGGCGGCCGCCGCCAAATCATTTTGGGAAGCCTTGAAGCCCGGAGGTCAAATAGCCATTGCGGATTTGGACGAGGATAACGGGGAATTCCATGGTGATCCCAGGGCCGCGGCGCATCCCGGATTCAACCGCGCTCGATTGCAGGCTACCTTTGCTGATTTGGGCTTTAAATCCCTGGTGTTTCAAAATGCTTATGCGGTTGAAAAAACCGTTACGGACGGACAAAAAAAAGTTTTCACGATTTTTCTGATGATCGGGAAAAAGCCTTTGGAAAGGCTGCCGGAATCCCGTTGACTTTACCGACATAGGGTGCTAAATTTTTTACAGTGTCTTGAATCAGGAGGATTCGATGTTTGAACTCAAGCTTTTTGCCTTATCTACCTGTATCTGGTGCAAAAAAACCGAAAAACATCTGACCGATATGGGATTTAAATACGATGTGGTTTATATGGATAAGCTCGCGGGGGAAGAACGGGCCCAAGCCATGAAAGAACTTGAAAAGTTTAATGCCAATCGGAGTTTTCCCACCTTGGTGATCGACGGCCAAAAAGTGGTCGTGGGCTTTAAACCCGATGAAATTCGTGGAGCTTTGATGCGTTGAATATTCTGCCGGAGTTGATTAAAAAGCTGAAACCTTTTTTGGAGAAGCGAGGGTATTTTTTTAACCCCGACGAGGAGATGACCAACGCGCTTTTGGAAGGCCTTTGGGTTAACCAAGAAAGGTATGGTTATCGGTTTTGCCCCTGCCGCCTGGCGACGGGAGAGTATTTGCCGGATCGGGATGCCGTTTGCCCTTGCGATGTTCGGGATCGCGATATCGCCGAGTTCGGCTCCTGCTTTTGCGGACTTTACGTTTCTCAGGATGTGTTCATGCAGAAAAAGGAAATCGCCTCCATTCCCGATAGACGCAATGACCCGAAACCGGAAAACCGGGTTTGGCGCTGCCAAGTTTGCGGCTATGTGTGTGCCCGATCGGAAGCGCCCGATGTTTGCCCAATCTGCGGTGTCGCGCACGACCGCTTCGAACCGTACCAGTTCGCATGACCAAAGCCAAGGAGCGTCCTGCCATGAAAAACCTAATGTTATCTTTGCTCTTCAGTCTGGTATTAGGATCGGGTGCTTGCGCCACCATCGGCCATGAATTTCCCTCGGATTATGCCGCCAAACTCGCGATTGGAAAAACCA
>JAAXVQ010000033.1 GCA_013335425.1 Candidatus Firestoneibacteriota bacterium
GGAAAAGCAATTGGGGCAACCTTACCGCACGGGATTGGATTCCGGGGATCCGACGGCCACTTACATGTATTACCGCTTGGGACTCTTCACGGATGCGGTCACCAAAGATTTGACCATCCGTTTTGATGGACGCGGATTGGTTAAATCGTACACCTATAACACCAACGGGCAGGCTGCTGCCGAGAAAATCGACTACAATGCCCGCTGATCTTTCGGGCTCGATTCCACATACCCTGGCCGCGCGCTATTTAACCGGATACCACACGCCGGTTTTTTCCGACCAGTGGGGACTCTGGAAAAACGATTTTAATAATCCCGGTACCGATTCAGGCCACAATCCGGATCAGACCCTGCCCAACGGAGAGGCGGACATCGCCTCGGTCAGTATGCCCGTTATCGGCCCGTACGACTCGGGTGATCCGGACCTCTGTGAGTATCATATCCTGCTGGCTAAAGCCGCGGGCATTGAGGCGTTCACCCTGGACTGGTTTGGTCCTCACCTGGGAGATGCCTACCCGGCGTTGGAAGCCAATGCGCGCGTGCTTCTGCAACAAGCCGAAAAATTAGATTTTAAGCTGTGCCTGAGTTTCAACGATCATGCTTTTTTTCCGCCCATGCGGCCGGTCATTAAAAATCGTCCCGATGCCGTGTCCGCCGCGCGTGAAGCGTTGATTTACGCACAACGGCATTATTTTTCCTCGCGTGCGTATTTACGCCTGGGAGGCGCTCCGGTGCTTACCACGGTGAACCCGGGCTGCGTTGGGACCGCGTGGGACTCACCTTTTTTCACGCCGGAAGAATGGCACGAACTTCTCGCCGGTTTGCGCGAACCTGTTTGCCTGATCCAAAACTACCATGCCGGTGCATCAGAGCCGGATTTTTCCAACTGGAACAGCGTCTACCCGGCACCTGCGGTTTTGCTGGATGAAACGGGAAGCATCGATGCCTTTTGGACCCAAAGCCGTCGGGCGTTGGAAACCAAGCCCTATGCATTTATATCCGGTTTGGTGATCTCGGGGTGCGACAACCGGGGAAGCGGCGCTTCACCCGTGCGGGTCTATTCCCGGGGTTACGGAGCCCGGTATCCGGCCACCTGGGAAGCCAACCTGGCCCAAGGGGCGCGTTTCATTCAAATTGCAACTTGGAACGACCATTTACAGGGTTCGGGCATTGAACCCGTCAAGGAATTGGTGCTGCATAAAAATGCAGCCGTTCCTGGGTGGGGCTACCGGGAACTAATCGCCACGCGTGAATATGCCGCCCGTTTTACGGGTAAAAATCTTTGGCCTTTGCCTTCGCTTTTCCTGCCGGAGCGCCTATACCGCCTGCGTAAAAGCGGCGCTCCCGCCCTGCGCGCCGACCGCATACGTCTCTACCTGCTGGAGAATGATTTGGACGGTGCGACCCTGGGTTTGGAGCAAGCCGGGGTCTGATGAAAACTTCCACACGATTATGGTCCCGAAGTCTGCTGGGTTTGATGCTGCTGTCAGCGAGCACTTGGGCGCAAGCGGCCGCTTGGGAAAAGGTCGTTCTGGTTTTGCCGCTCAAACCCGCGGATCAGGAATCACAATCCGCTGCCTGGTTCAGCTGGGCTTTCCGTGATGCCTTAGCCCAAGCTTTCCTCGCCTTCAACAGCGTGGGGTTCCTCAAAGACGATGAACTGACCGCGCTTTCCCAAGAGTACAAACTCAAACTCAAGCAGGATGCGGAACCCGGCCAACTCGAGAAAATTTCAGATGACAAAGAAGTCGCCATTATTTCCGGTTCCTTCAGCCGGCATCAGGGCAAAATCACGATTCGCGGCCAGGTCATTCCGGGACGCTCCGAGGACGCGCGCCCCTTCACGGTCACCGGCAACGATTCCCAACTGCGCCTCCTCTTTGGGAAAGTCCTTAAAGAAACTACCGAACTGTTGGATCTTAAGCCCAACGAAAATGGCGAGGAACTCAACTTTGTGCCCGGCACCGATTCCTGGCCCGCGTTGGAAACTTATACCCAGGCTCTGGATCTTAGACGCAACCCGGGAACCGGGGACGAGGCCGCCAACCGCACGGCACAAATCACGCTCCTGGATAAAGCCCTGACGTTGGATCCGGCGTTTGTTTCAGCCGCAGCCCAGCGCCTCAGCTTGCGCTTGACGCATCCCGGTTCGGATGCAAATGCACGGAAGCAATTCTTGGCAGCCGCCCAAAAACAAACGGAAGCGGCCTTGCGGTCGGAACCCGCCAACCCCTATTTGGAAAGCGCCCGCTTGGAATTGCTGTTGTTGCAGCAAAAATATGTCGACGCCATCGCCTTGGGGACCGTCTGCGTAAAAACGCATGCGTCGTATTATCGCAACTACTTATTGTTGGGGCGCGCTTATCAGGGAGCCGGTCGGGGAAATGAAGCGGAAAAAATTCTGATGAAAGCTTTGGAGCAACAGGGTACGGCGCTGCAAAAAAAAACGTTTAACCTGGAGTTGGGGCTGCTGCTTTTAAATCATAAGGACAACCTTTCGGAAAAATTTCTCGCCGAAGTCATCCGCCTGGAACCGAAAAACGGAGCCTTGCATTATTGGCGCGGTCTGGCGCTTTTCAACCTCGGCCGATTTCTTGATGTCATGGACGAAATTCAGGCCGCCGAAACCCTCCATAAAACCAATGACCTAAAACTGCTCAAAGCCAAAACCACGCTGGCTTTGGGCAATGAATACTATAAAACCAACGATCTGAACCGAGCCTATACCTTCACGACCATGGCCGCCAAAATCCGGCCGCGGCATTTCGAGACCAGTTTGCTGCTTGCAGGAATCCTGCGGAAGAAAGGTTATCCCGAGGAAGCGCGGAAACAACTGGACGCAACCCGTCAGATTATCGACAATCAACGGGCGCGCGACCACTTTCTGGTGGGCACCGAATACGTCGCCCAGGGTTATAAGGAAGAAGGCGCGCAAGAATATGTTGCGTATCTAAAGCTCAATCCCCAGGCGGCGGAACGAACCCAATTGATTCAATATATCCGCAAACTTCGCGGCGGTACGGACGGAGACGAATAATGCGGAGCCGGCGGGCAATATCCGCAGCTTTGCTGGGTCTGACCTGCCTGGTTCAGCCTGCCTGGGCCAAAACTGAAAAGCCGACAGCCGTAGCTGAAGAGTTTTTCCGCCTGCTGGCCGCCAAAGACTATGCGCAAGCCGCTGAACTTCTTTCCAGCGCCGATCAAGCGGCCGTTGCCGGCTTGAAGTCCCAAATGGGCAGCAAGGGTAAAAATGTCAATTTGGAAAAACTTCTGGCAGATAGTTTTTACCTGATGCAATCTGCGGATGCCAATACGGGCATGACCCGAAAAAACGATGCAGAAACCATCATGCCTCAGCGCATTGCTTATTTTGTACCGGGTCAACACTATATCGTCAGGAATTTCGCCATGGTTTTCACGCGGGAAACCTATGAATTGGCACACAACAATACAGGTCCGGTCCGCGATGATCCCCGTAAACTTTGGGTGGACCCCACCAACGTGCTTTCCAAAGTCCGAGACGAAGCCTATTTTAAGCAATGGTGGGTCTGGGAGGGGGACCGGCTTACCATGCCCGGCTTGATTTGGATGATCAAGGAAAAAAACTATTGGAAAATAGACTTATTCAGCGGAAGCGTACCACGCCGTGCTTTTGATGGGGATTTGCGCCTATATTTCGGTCGGGAAATTTTCGAAAATGAAAAGGGGAAAAAGCCGGCTCCGGGACCTAAAAACAATCCTCCTGCCAAGCGTCCTTAGTTTTTCTTGCCCACCCCGCCTTTTTGTTGTATAACCAGCATAATTACCCCCTGGGGCGAAAGGCATTCCAATTCGCCTTGCAGCCAGTAATTCAAGACCGCTCCGGCCGAAATTTTTCCTGCGGCGGCTTCGGCACCCGTATGGCCGACGGGACGACAGGGCACAAAAATGCGTCTTGTCTGCCCTGCAGCAATCGATAATTTTCGGGGACGAAATTCCCAAACGTAGGGAAGCGTATCGAATTCGCCTTGCCCCTGCAACCGGCGCACTTCGATGGGAAAAACATTGGGGTTGAAAATCTCGACGCCGAATTCCGGTTTTTTTCCGTCGCGGCTGGTGTTGAGACCGGACAAACGCGAAGCGGGCACTTGCGGAAGCAGCAATTGGCCTTCGGCGTCGAACAAGATCGGGGCAGTGTCCCAACTGTTGTTTGAAAATGCCTGCCCGGTAAACCTGTACGCGTAACCCCCGTTTTTGTCCGGAGCCGGAAGCACAGCCCGGATGGTTTGCGATTTTAATACCACCGGAATTTCGACGGATTGCAGTTGATGATTTCGGATCAAAGGCAGGTTTGTCAACGAACCGACCGCAACCACGTTGCGGTCCAGGCGAAAACGATAATCGATTTTCGCCAATTGCAGAGTAAGGGGATTGGGGTTATTGAACTCCAAAACCGCGAGCAAACGAATTTCTTCGGAAGTGGTTTGCACAATTTTAATGCTTTGAACCACCGCCTCTGGATGGGTCATGACATTTCCAAAATTGGCACAACCGCAGAGCAATAAGGAGAGGGCCGCCAAGGTAGTTTTTTTAAAGGTCGAGGCAGAATTCAAGCCGGGCTCCTCTTTTAAGGACAACTGAAACATGGCTCTTTTTAACAAATCCGCTACTCAGATGCAAGTGTTTCATAAGAAAAATAGTACTGCCCGTCCGAACCAAACTGAACCTTTGGGGTCCATAAGCATGAGTAAAGGTGAAATTCACGAAAAAGAAACGCTTTTGATTCAACGGGCGCAAAAAGGCGATATGGAAGCTTTTGAGGATTTAACCCGCGCCCATGGGTCTTATGTATTCAATCTGGCATATTATCTAACCGGCGGCAATCATGCTGATGCTGACGATTTGGCCCAAACCACCTTTATTCGTTCCTTCAAGGCCATTAAACGGTTCGAAGGACGTTCGGAGTTCCGTACTTGGCTGCATCGCATTACGGTTAATTTATGGAAAAACATGGTACGCAGCCAAGTACGTCGGAAGTATTTTCAACACCGGTCATTGAATGAACCTCCTCAGGAGGGTATGCGGGGTTTGGAGCAGGAAATTATGGAACCGAGCCCCGATGCGGCGGAACAAGTGGCGCAAAACGAGTTGAAAAAAATCATTCAAACCGCCATAACCCAACTACCTCCCGACGAACGTGAAGTTACGGTTTTGCGTGATGTGGAAGGGTATGCCTACGAAGAAATCGCCAAACTTTGCAAAATTCCCTTGGGAACCGTGAAATCGCGGTTGGCCAGGGCACGTCGGCTTCTGCGAGAAGCCCTTGAACCTACGTTGGGGAGAACGGGAAATGAATTGCGCTAAGTCTCAACAATGGTTGCCCATGCTGGCGGATTGTCTTTTAACCCCCGAACAACAAAGTCAATTGGAAGCTCATTTGGCCCAGTGCCCAAGTTGCCGTAAAGAGGCCCAAACCTATCAACAGATCGCGGAACATTGCTGCCACCTTAGTCAAGTAGAAATTCCCGAAGACTTCTACGGCCGCCTCGCCCAACGTCTACGGGCGGAGTGTCGTCAACCCGAAGTCAAAACCTGGCATTGGCAAACACCCCTTTTAATTTCAAGCGTTTCCGCTGCTGCGGCATTTCTGGCCGTATGGCTGATTCACCCCCCGCATTTACCCGTCATGCCGGAAGCACCCAAATCGCTTTTAGCCGACATAGCCACGCACTCACCGGTTGCCAAACTGGCCCCCCTGCTCAATCCGCGGCCGGCTGCCCCGGAACACCCTGCGGTCCTGACCGAAGCCAAAGGGTCCGGGCTGCCGGAAATGAGTTC
>JAAXVQ010000355.1 GCA_013335425.1 Candidatus Firestoneibacteriota bacterium
GCAGCGCCTGGGCGAGGTCTTCCGCCCGCAGGTTCAATTGCCCCGCGTTTTTTTGATGCCAATCCAGGATGAGAATGGTCAGTTCCCGAAACAAGTTCAAATCCCGCTCTATTTCCGGACGCTCCTGCGGCGGAATCATGGCCAAAAAGGCTTCCCCGGTGGAAGCCGGCAGGGGGTATTTTTGCATCAGCGTTTCCAGCGCATTAAGAATCTCGTGTTCGGCCTGCACCAGCTTCTGCATTTGGGAGAGTTCTTCATCCCATTCGCCGACCACGGGCCAATGTTGCTCCAAATCCAAAAGTTTCAACATATGTTCGCGGCGCAGGCGGAAATTCTCCTTTAAGGCCGTGACCGCTTCCTGGGACATTTGCATGAGGCGCCTCCTTCAACAGAGCTCAACGCCCTGTATTTTGCAACTACTGTGCCAACACTAAAACTTTCGGCATTTTTTTATGCAAAATATGTTTGCCATGATATTCCGCTTTGTTTTCAGGTCTTTCCTAAATATTTTTCCAGAGATGTTTTCTTGGCTTCCACCGGCTGAGTGGGGGACTTGACCGAATGCGGAAGTCATTCCATAGCTTTTGCCCGATAACTATGGAATCGTTTCCGCACTGCGCTTATGCCCGGAACCGCGCCGCCCTTGGGACCAAGTTGGACCCGACCCGGGGCGCGGAACCTAACCCGGACTAAAAAGGGACAAACAGCGCTTCAAACTATTGAGTCTTTCGGAGAAAACAGGGGGCTTAACCGAGGGCTTGACGGGACGCTTTGGGCAAGATCACGGTAAAGGTGGTGCCTTGTCCCACGACACTGGCCACGCTGATGCTGCCGGAATTGAGCTCGACGTTCTTTTTCACCAAATACAATCCGAAACCCATGCCCCGGACGCCGCGGGTCATGCTGTCCCCCACCCGGTAAAATTTATCAAATATTTTCGGCTGTTCGGTATCCGGTATGCCGATGCCTTGGTCTTGGACTCTCCAGACCACGTTCTCACCCCGGTTTTCCGCGTCCACCGTAATCGCGCCGCCGTGCGGAGAGTATTTGACGGCGTTTTCCACCAGGTTGCGCAGCACTTTATACAAACTGTCCCGATCCGCCAACACCGGCTCCAGGGATTCGGAAAAATGCGCCTGCAACGAAATGGCGGCCGGATCGTAATACACGTCCTTGAAGATTTCCGCCGTCAGTTCAGCCAGCTCCACCGCGCCGGGGCAGAGCACCAGCCGCCCCTCTTCCAATTGCGCGGTTTCCACCATTTGATTGGTGATCGTGTCGATCCGCTGGCACTGACGCGTAATGGCGTCGAGCATTTTGCCCTTTTCCTCATCGGCAATGCCGGGGTTGCGCCGCAGGACGATGGCGTTCCCGTTGATGATGGTCAGCGGCGTCTTGATCTCATGGGTGGTGATGTTGACGATGTCCCGTTTGAGCGTGTCCAACTGGATGTACGTCTGGGCGGTCTTGCGCTCCTTTTCGTAAATCCGTTCATTGACCAAAATCAAGGCGGCATGTTTTAAAAGCACATTGAGAATGCTGAAGGTTTGCTGGGTAAACTCGCCCTCGGGATGGTTGAAGACCAATTCCAAACGCCCGAGCCGTTCCGAAGAAGTGGTCAGCGGGACCAGCATGAAGGACCAGCGTGCTTCCGCCTGTTCGGCTTGGGGAGAATACTCCAGGGGGAGCACAATGGCGTGCCCTTGCTTGAACACCCAATCGTAAATGTTTTCGTCCACCTGCAGCCGGCGGCGGATATCCTCCACCAACTCGGAGCGGTACGAACGTTTCAGGCTCTGTCCGGCGTAATCCGTCGGCTCCGTCCTTTCCTCCAAATAAACGGCCGCCGCCTCAAATTTGAACAACTCCTTCATCACGTCCAGCAGCAACTGCAAAATCCTCTCCTGGGCGTGATACTCGCTGACGGTTTCAATAAAACGGAAAATAACGGTCATTTCGTCGATGAAGGCCCGCAGGCCGCGTATGATCTTATCCTGAATTTGATTGTATTGCTGAAGTTGCTCCCATTGCCCGCCGACGGCTTTGCCTCCGGGCGCGGTGCGCAGCGCGGTGTGCACAACCCGTTTACCGGGGCGGGGAGGCTTGCGCGGCGGCATGGTTAGGCCACCGCCATAAAGTTGGCGATCTGCTTGAGTTCCAGACCGACCCGGATTTCAATATCCGCCATCTGCGCCTCGCTCAAATTCAGGTGTTCCAGCCAAGTGCCGACATGTTCCCACTCGGGCAGGGGAACGTCCGGAGTCTGAATTTTCCGGGCCAACATATCGCCCAGGTGAAGCGTGATGGTCAATTCCTTTTCGTCTTTGGCCTGTTCGGGAAAATGGTGCAGCGCGATCGGTTCCACGATTTCCTTGGGCAAATTCCAACGGTCCACGATCCAGGCCCCGACTTGCCCGTGGTGGGCGCCGATGATTTCCTCTTCCAGCCGGGAAAGCGCTGCGTCGTCCTTGCCGCGGCTGGCCTGAACCTTTTCATAAGCCTCGGGCAGGTAATGGCAAAAAAACATGATGCCGATGTCGTGCATCAGCCCGGCCAAATACCCCAAATGCTCCCGGGCCTCCTGCCGCCGTTTCAGGATGATTTCCCGCGTGGCGATGGCCGTGGCCGCCGAATGCCACCAGGCTTCGGTCCGGTTGAAAGCCAACGGCGGCCGCCGCCCGGATTTTTTCACCTGTGCGGGCACGATCATTTCATTGAACTGATACATCAGGGTGGTCAGCACCAAATTGCGGACCGTGGAAAAACCCAGCAGAACAATGCTCTCGGTGATGGTGGTGATGGCGCGCGGAAAACCGTAATAAGCCGAGTTGGCGATTTTTAAGATCCGAAACGTCATGGCCGGGTCCGACGAGATGATGCCCGTAACGTCCTCGGCCGAGGAGTAGGGGTCGTTCAATTCCTGAATCACCCGCGCCACGATGGTGGGCAGGGTGGGAAATTCGCTGATGGTTTGAGCCAGTTGTTGAACTTGAGTGGATTTCACAAGTGCGCCTCT
>JAAXVQ010000356.1 GCA_013335425.1 Candidatus Firestoneibacteriota bacterium
CAGGGGCGAGTCCGGCCCTTGCCCTGTACCGTCCAGGGCTTCCGCCATATCCAGCAAGACCGGTGCGCCGAGGATGGCATGTTTGACCACCTCGGCCAGCCCGTTGCGCATTTCGACGCCCGGCAGGCTGATGACCAGGGCCCAAAACCGATTGGCCCAAGGGGTTTGTTTCCAATGAAACAAATTAAAGAAGGTCAAAATGCCGCCGGCAGACCACCAAAGCGTCTTCAAAACACCGGAAAATGCCTGTGCCAAGGGGATCACGTTGATGTTGACGGCTCCGCCGGTAAAAAAACTCAAATGTAAAACTACGGCAAGTAACAACCCTGAAATCAAAGTGAAAAATATTGACCAGGCAGTTTCAAAAGCGATCAAGTGCCGTTTATAGACCGAATCGGTGACGCCAAACAAGCCTTGGGTTAAACTCTTGATAAATCCGGATTTCCCGCCAAACATTAAATTTTGGAATGTGGCCCCCGCCGGGGTAGGCGTGAAATTTTTATCCTGAATCAACTTGGGCGTCCAATCTTTGTCAAAACACCAGGCGGTCCATGAAATGCCGTGTCCTTTGGCAAAGGTTATGATTTTTTTGGCGAAAGCGGCATCGGCACGGGCGGGAATATGTCCGCCGATCTCGGGCATGTAGCCGACTTCGGTAATGAAAAGCGGCGCTATTTTGGCGACTTCTCCAAAATCCCTTTCCCAGCCCGGGCCCCAAGTGTTTTGCGGAATTTTTTCCGGATAAGGATGCACACTGTATCCCACATTCTTTTCTTTGATGGGATTTTGAAGGACGCCGTTTAAATTGTACGCCCAATTCATGCCGCCGACCAGAGCGATTGCCTGCGGATTGACGGCGTGGATTCCCCGGATAAGGTTCTCAGCCACCGGTTTCCAACTGTTCCAATCCATGGGGGCGCCCAAAGCGGTCGGTTCGTTGAAAATTTCATAAAAAGCCACCACCGGCTCATTCTTATATCGGGTGGCAATAGCCTGCCAGAAAGCCCGGGTTTCCTGCGGGGTGGTCGTATAATCAAACCAGGCATTCTTCTCGTACTTGCCGGACACCATGTTCCCAATCGAATGCCAATCCATGACAATGTACATATTATACTTTTTTGCCCAGGCGACCGCCTGATCCAAAGTTTTCAAGTAGTTAGCGGCCCCGCGCGTTCTCCAAGCCTGAGGCTGGACGGGGATGCGCACCACGTTGGCGCCCCAGCGGCTCAACTCTTTGAACAAGGACTCATCCCACATGCCGTCTTGAATCAGTTTATCGGGTTCCGAGATGGCCAGGCCTTTGAGTACCAGCGGTTTGCCGTTGACCACGAACTTATTGCCGACAACCGCCACCCGCTGCCGGACATCGACGCGTTGGTTGGTGCGGCGGGCTTCGTTCTGCAATAACCCGCCGGCCGGCTGCGTCGGAACCGCGGCCGCCGCCACGTCTGCGGCAATCGGAAGCCAACGGGTGCCCACCGGCATGCTGATTTCAAACAACGATGCCATCAGCAGCAAAGGCGCCAAGGCGGCGGTTAAAAATCCGCGCCAGTGAAGCCTAAACGGCGTGTGTGGTCTTTCCCCCAAAATCCAACGTCGCACTTGCGCAGGCAGGGATTGCACCGCGCGCTCATACATGGCGTAAAAAGCCTCGGCGTCTTGGGCGTCTTGCGCATGTTTGGTTTCATGGAAAACAAACAGCTTCCGCACCGCGCCCGGCAAACGGAGCAAGGCCGCCTTGTCAAAATAGATCTCACCGCTGTCGGCGGCATAGAACCCCAAAGCATACCAGGGGATCTTTTGCGAACCGGCATACTCGGAGAAATCCTTATAGCCGTTCAATTCTTCCAGAGTGCCCCGCTGCGGCAAATGCAACCGCTGAGCGGCCTTGCCCGCCAAAATAAAGCCGGCCATGGCCAGGAAAAACGCAGCGCCGATGACGGGCCCGGCGACCCCATAGTTGAACTCCGCCCGGTTCCTTAAAACCCGCCAGGACTGCTGCAAGGTGTTGAGGACATTCACAAATTCGATTTTAACCCCGACTTGAACCGAGGACCCATTCTGCCAATCAAAACCTTTCTGACCTTCTGGACGTGAATTAACCTGTCCCCCGACAACCGCTTTGACCCTTAGTTTCCCATCATCATAAAACGGCACGGAGAGGTCAGCTTTAAGCCCGCCGGTGGTTCCAAACTCCCTCTTGACGCTCAGATCCATGGTCCGGCTCTTTCCCGAAGTCCCGGGGCCCAGATCGTAGGAAACGGAAATTCCCACAGCCGGCGTGAAGTAGGTATCCGCCCGGCCCGCCGGGCCGGTCAGTCCGTCGGAGAGCAGTTTTTGCTGATTCACGGCCCCCTCGACAAACACTTCCGTTTTCAGACTCGTGGGCAAGTACGGCAGTCGTACTCCGAAGCGCATGCTGGCCGCGTTGCTTTCCGGGGTTTGCGCGGAGTAATAAGTCGTGGTGGTCGTCAACTTGCCGGCCAAGACCGGTTTGATCCGGATAAGCACTTGCTCGGTTCCCCCGAATTGATCCCCTACCCAGCCTTCGACAATTTCCCCTTGGTCAAAGCGTTGATAACGCGCTTCGCCCAGCAGGGGGACGATCATTTCGCCGTGGGTAATCTTGCCGTTGGCCAGGTTCACCACATAGGTCTTGCCTTTGGCGTCCTTGGTGAAGATCCGGGTTACCTGACCGTTTTTGAATTCCACCTTGTCCGTATAAGGATTGCCTTTTTTGTCTTTTTGCGCCGGAATAATCCCGTCGATGATTTTCCAATCGCCGGACGCGATCTTCCAAAAGTTACCCAGTTGGTCAACGTACTCGCCTTGATTGAACTCTTCCTTGTCGTTGAGCAAAACCTTATGCTCGCGCCCCTGGCCGTCCACGGTCACCGCAGCGCTCTGCTTCCCGAACGCCATGATGGTTTTGCGCAAATAGGGGTTTTCCGGAATGCCTTTGGGCAGGAGCACTTCCCCGTGGATGGTCACGTCTTCGTATTTCGAAATC
>JAAXVQ010000357.1 GCA_013335425.1 Candidatus Firestoneibacteriota bacterium
GCAATGGAAGAAACGATCGCCATCACTACCAAGAGCAGCAGGACAACGAGGTTCAACAGCGGGCTATCTCCCCGCCGCGATTTCCGGTGCGGGGCTTGCGCACCCGCACCGCTTAGCGTCTTGCCTTCGGCTTGCGCCACCTCCTGGGCCAGACGCAAGCCCAAGTTGGCCAACCCCTCACCCAAACGGTTCTGCTTTAAATAAGGGACGAGGTACTCGTCCCGGAAGCGCCCCAATTTCCCGTCCGGCAAAATCGCTTCGAGCCCATAGCCGGAAATGATCCGGATGCGATGTTCCTTTAAGGCCAGCAATATCAGCAGGCCGTTGTCCTTGCCCTTTTCTCCGAGTTTCCATTGGTCAAAAATCGCCATGCCGTACGTCATATCGTCGAAGGGTTCTATGTCGGGCATGATCACAAACGCCATTTGGGCGCCGGTGGCGTCCTGCAAGCTGGCGGCAATGCCCGTGAGCGTCTCTTTTTCCGCGGGAGTCAGCGCGTTGGCAAAGTCATTGACCAGCACGGTGGGGGCGGGTACTTTCGGGGCGGCGACCGCTTGGGCCACCCCCAGCCAAACCGCGCCCGCGAGCAGGAGCGCGGCCGTCAGCCGCTTATAAACCATCCACGGCTTCAGCAAGTTTGGCCACCTCATCACCGTACTTTTCAAAAAGTTGAATGATCTCCGCCGCCTTGAGGAGGATTTCGCCGCGGCGCAATTGGCGCACCCGGGCGAACACGGACCCGTCCAAGTCGAAATGCGCCGCCACCGCATCCAATATGGCGCTGTGCTCAATGGGCGGTTTGATTTTCTTGAGCCGCAAAGCCGTACGCAGTGCGGGATAATTGGCATTGTAGGCGGCCAAGAGGAGTGACTGAACCTGACGGGGACTCCTTCCCACCTCCATGTAGCTCTGCCGCATCCGCAGCAAGCGGCCTTTTAGCTCATGCTCACATTCGTGCCGCAAATTTTTAAGGTCGATCTTCAAATGAATGAAATGATCCTTGCCAAAAAGCAGACGATGCTTTTCCTTGATCTCTAAAAACTCGATGGGAAAAACATCGGCTGAAGTACGGATGAAGCCTTCCGTCATGACCAAGGGCGCGGCCAGGCGGAATTTTTTCAGGCGGCGGCAGAGCTCTTGACTTTTCTGCAGTTGGGGCAGGGCCACGGAGGTCAAAATCAAAACCGCATTGATGTCCGAGGTGCCCGGTTGAAAATCCGACGTGGCTGCCGAACCAAAAATCGCCAAGGAAATCAGTTCATGGCCGAAAAGCCCTTCGGCTTCGCTGCGCAGCCGGTTGAAAACCTTTTCCATATCCATCATGCGCTTTCCTTCTTTCCCGGATCTAAAAATTTTTCGACATGTTTGATCAATTTTTCCGTGGGACAGGGCTTAACCAAAAAATCGTCGGCGCCGCCGTCGGCTGCGCGTTTTAACGCTTCCTGATGCGACAACGCCGTTAAAAAAATCACGGGGATTTTCTTGGTGTTGGGATTTTCCTTCAGTATTTGGCAAACTTCATACCCGTTGACGCGCGGCATCATGATGTCCAGGATAATCAAATCCGGTTTTTCTTTGGAAACCGCCTGGAGCGCCTCCCAGCCGCGGGTAAAAGGCACCACCTGATACCCCCGTCCTTCCAAAACATCCTGGAACAGTTCCAGAACATTGGCGTCGTCGTCCACGATGAGGATTTTTTTACGTGCCATGGCGTCACCTCGGTAAAAGTCTCTGGATTCTTAGTTTGAAGTTTTTAGCCCCAAGATTCAAGTTAAAAATCGGTTTTTTATTTCACCGTCGGATTCACCCGCCGGTCGGTTTGCGGTTTTACTCCAAACGGTCGTTCACGCCGAACTTGTACCCACAGGTGTAGGCATGGGCGGTCATGACTTTGCCGTTGGCGCCCTGCAGGCGCCTCACCCAAACCGTCGTTCCCTGCCCGGCCGCTACCAACCAACCGTCCCCTTCTTGGCTGCGTAGGACCGTTCCCGGCAGGCTGCCGGCCGGCGCCACTTCCAGAGAATGGGTGGTGGTAATGATTTTAATGCGCTCTCCCCGGATAAGGGCATAAGTCCCGGGCCAGGGGAAAAACCCGCGAACGCGGTTATTTATCTCCGAGCCTTCAAGTGTCCAATCAAGCTTCCCGTCTTCCCGCGTTAAGCGCGGCGCGAACGTGGCCAGGGATTCATCCTGCGGTGAACCGATCCGACCCTGAGAAGCTTGCAACAACAAAAGGGCTTCTTCCACCGCATCGCCGCCGAGGTCGGCCAACCGAGCCAAGAGGCTGGGCTCGGTTTCGTCCGGGCCAATCGCCAAGGTCCGCTGCACGAGGACATCGCCGCTGTCTACGCGTTCCGCCATCTTTTGCACGGTGATTCCGGTTTGCGTCTCTCCCCGGGCGATGGCCCATTGGACCGGCGCCGCGCCGCGATACTTCGGCAGCAGGGAGGCATGCAAGTTAACGCATCCCAGCGGGGGCGTGGCGAGAAACTCGTTTTTTAAGATTTGTCCGAAAGCGGCTACCACCACAATTTCCACGGCTGCTTGTTTCAAACGCTCCAGGAACTCGGGGGTGTTGACACTCTCGGGTTGCCACACGTCCAAACCGGCGGCTTGGGCTGCCAACTTAACGGCCGACGGTGTCTCGGCATATCCCCGCCCCTTGGGTTTGTCCGGCCGGGTGACCACCGCGGCCAGGGGAAATTGCCTTGCCGCCAGATGCCGCAGGGTCGGCACGGCAAAATCGGGTGTGCCCATAAACAACAATCGGGGTTTTTCCTGATGAGTCGGCGGCATCAGATCTTCGGTGTGCCGCGCCCGGCCAAGGTGGCTTGGGTGTGTCGGGCCAACTCGGTCAACGGACGTTTCAGCAGCAGGCGCTGCACCATGGTCATACGTTCAATAAAGACGATGCCGTCGAGGTGATCCAACTCATGTTGAAAAACCCGGGCCAACAGGGCTTGCCCTGGCAAGGAAATCACCTTGGCAGGAG
>JAAXVQ010000358.1 GCA_013335425.1 Candidatus Firestoneibacteriota bacterium
TTCAACAAGAAGCTCGAAGGCGTGGCCGCGCGCCTGGACGTGGAGCTGCCGCGCATCATCATCCCCGTGCGTCCGGGACGAAACTTGTCCATCATCATTGAAGTCGCGGCCATGAACCAACGCTTGAAAAAGAGCGGTTATCATACGGCGCGCGAATTCAATAAGACGCTGATTTCTTGGCTCCAAAACGGTGAAGTTCCCCGGCGCCCCTAACGGCACCGGCATCCGCGGCATGCCCGCACGGGGTGCTACCCGAACTCAAGCGAATGGAAAGTGATGAGTGATCCGAACCCACGGGATTTGAAAAAGATGCCTCTACGGCGCGATGCGTCGTTTCGCTGGCGCTGGTTTAATCCGGGCGTGCGGTTGAAACGCTGGATTGCCTTGTTTGTTTTTTCCACCGTCGTGTTGATGGTGGGCGTTTCCGGCTCCCTCGGGCATATTTTTGGAAATTTTGAAATCAGGCTGGTGGATATCCGCCCGCTGGCCCGCCAGATCCAGAGCCTGCGTTTCATCGATTTTTTACTCCTGGCGCTGGGGATCGTGGGTGCGGTGTTGGCTTTTCGCCGAGGTCTCTACTCGGTGATTACCTTCGCCTTGCCGCCGCGTGAACGCGAATCCAGCCTGTCGCCGTTGGATCGCCTGCGGTTGAAACGCGGCCCGCACCTGGTGGCTATGGGCGGGGGCACTGGTTTGCCCACGTTGCTTTCAGGGCTCAAGGAGTATACGGCCAATCTCTCGGCCATTGTCACCATGGCCGATGACGGCGGCAGTTCGGGACGCCTGCGGCGCGAGTACCGGGTGCTGCCGCCCGGGGATTTGCGCAATTGCCTCATCGCTATGGCCGATACCGGGCCGTTGATGAGCGAACTTTTTCAGCATCGTTTTAAAGGGCGAGGCGCCGGCATCGAGGGGCATTCTTTCGGCAATCTGTTTATTACGGCCATGGCCGAGGTCACAGGTGATTTTTACTCGGGGATCAAGGCCGCGAGCCGCGTTTTGGCCGTCAGCGGGCAGGTGTTGCCGGTCACCGTGGATTCGGTCACCCTGGAAGCCGAACTGGTGGACGGTACGGTGGTCTCCGGGGAATCGCGCATCGGGCAGAGCCGTCAGCGGGTGCGCCGCCTGCGCTTGGTGCCGCCGGATGTGTCCCCCGCACCCGAGACGCGCGAAGTGATCGGCCAGGCCGACGCGATCATTCTCGGCCCGGGAAGCCTCTATACGAGCATTTTGCCGAACTTACTGGTGCCGGGCATCATGGACGAAATTGCCGCCGCGCCGGCCGTGAAAATTTATGTCTGCAATTTGATGACGCAGCCCGGTGAGACGGACCGCATGTCCGTGGCCGACCATGTGCGGACTTTGCTGGAACATACGCGTCCGGATTTGATCCAATACGTGTTGGTCAACACCGAAGTCCCGAGCAAGGAATTGCAGGCGCGTTACGCGGAAATGGGGGCCGTCCCGGTGATGGCCACCGACGCGGATGTCGAGGAGCTCGACCGCTTGAACATTGCGGTCATTCGGGCCAGGCTGGCCACCGGGGGGGATTTTTTCCGCCATGACCCCGCCCGCCTGGCCAAGGTGGTTTTGAAACTGGTGGTAATCTAAATTAAAAGTTCGGCCATGGGTCGACTTTTTATTTCTGAGCAATCGAGCAATGGAAAACAGATCATCGGCGCATGGCGCCAAGGTTCCCTGGCTCAATTTTCAATTGTTTTGGAGGTTGGGCGGTAATAGCCCGGCCTCCCGGAGGCGCAAGGCATGATTCCATTGGTCGTGGTGACTCACGGCGGACTGGCCAAAGAGCTGGTCCATACCGTACAAATCATTGTGGGAACCCAGCCGGCGCTGTTTTCCGTCTGCCTGGAGGAACGGGAGGGGATCGAGGATTTGCAGCGCAAGTTGCTGGCCGTCCTGCCCGCACCGGGGTCGGACCCGGACGGGGCTCTGCTTTTGGTGGATATGTTCGGCGGAACGCCCAGCAACGTCTCGCTAGCCTTGTCGCAGTCAAGACCGTTGCGCGTAATCACCGGCGTCAACCTGCCGATGTTGCTGGAGGCGCTGACGCACCGTGCGGAGTCGACGTTGAGCGCCCTGGCCGAATTGGTTTCGGAAAAAGGCCGCCGGAGTGTTTTTGACGCCAACGAACTTTTAGATCGCAAGGGCAACCGGGAGGAGGGTGGCTGTGGCCGCTAATTTGGTACTGGTGCGCATCGATGACCGCCTGATTCACGGGCAAGTGGTGGTTGGGTGGGCCAAGGTGGTTATGCCGGATTTCATCGCGGTGGCCAACGATGCCGTGGCCGACGATGCGTTGCAGCGGAGTCTGATGGAATTGGCCACCCCGGCGCATCTGGGCCTGGTGATCGGCCGCGTGGCTGAGATAGCCGCCGCTTGCCGGCGGGCGCCGCTGGAGGGCAAGCGCGTGCTGCTTTTGTTTTCCACGCCCCAGGACTTGCTGCGGGCCGTGGAGAGCGGTTTGCCCGTCACCCGCGCGGATGTCGGAGGCATGCGTTTTTCCCAGGGCAAACGGCAGGTGCTGCGGGCTGTTTCTCTCGATGCCGCGGATGAAAGTTGTTTTCGTTCGTTGTTGAAAAAAGGCATCCAGATCAAAGTGCGCATGGTGCCTACGGATGAGGATGCGGATATTGCCGGATTTTTGTTGCCGGAGAGAAATGATTCCCTGCCCGGTTGATGCCGGGCGGAGGCGAAGCTTGATGCGGGGCATCCCGGGGGATGAGGTTTGACATTGGATCACCTGGTCTGGCTATCATCATTGGGCGCGCTCTTGGCGCTGGACAACGCCTTGTTCGGGCAGTTCATGCTCTCGCAGCCTTTGGTCGTGGGAAGCTTGTTCGGAGGGATTCTTGGCGATTGGTCCATGGGCTTTTTGGTCGGCGCCCTGGTGCAGATGCTTTGGTTGGGGGTGATCGCCGTAGGGGCGTATATCCCTCCGGATTACACTATCGCCGGCGGCATCACGGCCG
>JAAXVQ010000359.1 GCA_013335425.1 Candidatus Firestoneibacteriota bacterium
TTCAGCCAGGAAATAATGTCATCGCCGGCAATGGTGGTATTTCCCAAAACCCGGATATCCGTAATGGACGCATCATCAAAGGACCCGGCGGCCATGGCCGCCAGAGGCCATGCAACGAGTAAAAAAGCCGCGGTCAGTGTATGAAAAAGCCTTGAAAACAAAGGCAAAATATCCTCCTCGAAAAAATTTGGTCAATATTAGCAAAATGGCCCAGGAGCGTCAAGCTTTATTACAGAGCGGGCTATTTTTGAGCGGGGGCGGGCGCTTTTTTAAGTAGACTTTTACCCGAAAGCGTATTGGAGCCGGCTTCGGAGGGAGTCCAGCCTTTAAATTCGGTCCGACCTTCAATCCCAACATAGAGCTCCTGACCCGTGTCGGCGTCAAAATCCTTGGTGATTTTCAATTTGCGGGTGGCATCCAGGCTGTACTCCAACCCCAGCAACGATTGCCAGGCCAAACCGCCGCGATCAATACCCCGATCTTTGAGCGTAGCCCGGTAATTCAAATACAAATCCTCGGTCAAATATTTCCCCAAATCGATTTGCGTGTCCTGCAACAAACTCATACCCGTGGTCTCGGCTTGAGTTTGACCGGCAGCAGTCTGCGAATTGCCGCCTCCGGACACAATGTTCCCCGCGGCCTTTTCGACACCGCCGAAACGAATATCGACCACATCCACGGGCGCTATTTTTTGCAAACGGCTTTTTATTTGCTGCCCAATGAGACTGCCGGCCCAGCGGCCCAACATGCGGGCTCCGGCGGATTGTACTTTCTCGTCGAGCTGTTCCTTGCTCCAAGAGGAAAAATCCTCTCCCAGCGTCAACAACGACATGATTTGCGCCTGCGACATGGCCGGTTCCGAGCGTAGTTCCAGTTTGAGCGCCCCGAGCGGGCCGTGCACGGTCAAATAAATCGTCACTTGCCGGAGTTTTCCCTCGTCTTTTATCTGAACATCCCGGATCACGGTGCTGGCCACGGCATAGAGCACGGGAGCCTCGCGTCCTTGAAAGGTCAGCGTCGATTCCCGGCTGGAGTCCAGGCTGAAGTTGGCGTCCAGATAAGTGAAAAATCCTTTCGACATGGCTATGTGCCCGTCTCCGGAAAAATCGTTCTTCCCGCCGTTGAACACCACGGAATTCTCGGGCTTGATTTGGGCCCGAACCATGTCGTTGGTAAACCAAAAATTCTTGCGTGTGAGCAAACGCAGGGCGTGATATTGAACATTGCCGCCTTTCAACTCCTGAGCCCAGGGCGTCAGCGGTTTCGGAGGGTAAGTAAAATCACCATCGGAAAACTCCATGGTTCCGCTGAACACGGGATTGTCCAGCGTGCCGTTGACCATCACGTTTCCGGACATCCAAGCCGAAATAAATTCCATGTCCGGCGTCGCATCCAGGCGGAGACGCCCATGAGAGACCAATGCCAAGTTAAGCTCGTCCGGGATCAAACGGCGAAAAACCAAGGCAAACGGCGCTGCCGGACCGGCTGCGGCTGTGAGCGTTCCCTCCCCCAAGCGCGCTTCAAATCGTTGGATAAAAGCTTTGTTGTTGTCAAAACGAAAATCCGCGTAAACATGGTCGGCTTTGGGCGCATACAGACGCGGCGCCAAGGTGCCGTCTGCGATCACAGCCGATCCGGAAAGCGAGGGATAGTCCAGGGTTCCGCGGATGGACAGATCCAGTCGGCTTTTTCCCGAAGCCGAGGCAAGGTAGGGGATCAGCACGAGATATCCGAGATCGCCTTCGGGCAGGAGCACGTGCAAATCCATTTCCGAGCCACGCATGGCTTTATCGGCTTCAGGTGTCGTCGGGCAAGGCAAGCGCCCGCTGAAGAGCAACGTATACTTGTTTTCCTTGCGCAGCAGGCAACCGCCTGCCAAGGCCGGGTCGGTCGGCGCCGGCTCGTCTTCCGGGGCTTTAAACGACAGCCAATCATGGTCCAGGATCACGGTCCCAGTAAAAGTATCAAAAGGGATGTTCAAGACACTGCCGTTTTCGACTTTGACTTTAATTTTAACGTTGGCCAGGTTTCCCGGGTCCGTATAGTGGACGGTCCCCCGGGCCATCCCGCTCCAGGGTTGCGGCCAACCAAAGCTCCGGGCGATCGTGTCCGCCGGCACGCCGTAAACATTGAACAAAAAATCAGAACGCCCCTTGCCGGTACCGTCAATAAACCCCGTGGCGCTCACACGTTTGAAGACAGCGTCTGAAACTTCCAGACGCTTAAAATCCACCGAACCGCCGGGGGGCAACAGCGCCTGCCCCACAATCTTATAAGGCAGGCCCGGCAAGGTTTGAAAACGCAATTCTTCGTTCTTATACTGAATGTCGGCGTGAATATCCCCGAAAGTGTAATCGCACAATCCAAAATCGGCACTGGCTAGGTTTAGGTTCAGTTCCATCGGGTCCAAGGAATCCGCCCGGCCTTTGACGTGGAAATTCCCGTGAAAGCGTTTATAGAAAAAGTTGAAATTATGTGTAGCCACATCCAAATTCAAGGCATAGCTGCCGTCGGGACGAGCTTGCCAAAAACCTTTGGAAAGCTTCAGCGAGCCGTCGGGCTGCAGGCCTTCAAACTGCATCAGGTCGATCCGATCGCCTTGCGTTTCCCAGACCGCCTTGACACTGGAAAAATCCCACATGCCGTAATGAAAATCGGTACAACTGAGATTCCCCGCAGTCTGCGGCAATTTGCCGATCGCGGGTCGCAGGTAAAAATCTCCGGTGATTTTCGTATCCGGTACTCCGGCGAGATCTTTGACTAAAAACATATCCGCCAAGCTTTGCGCCTTAAGTTTTGTGAACTTCAAGGCCAAGCGCAGACCGGCCGGCGTATTGCCGGCAGCTGCCTCGGTTTGCACCGTACCTTTAAGCTCCCCGGTCCCCAACAACAAGTTGAGATCGGCTTTCACCACCCCTTCCGTCCCTTGCAGGCGCACGGTACCGGTTAAAGGTTCCCTGGCGGGTTTGGCGTCCGGTTGAAAAAAT
>JAAXVQ010000360.1 GCA_013335425.1 Candidatus Firestoneibacteriota bacterium
CTGGAGCAACAGCAGCAACTATGTGCCCCCGGCGTTCGACTTGAAAGTAACCGTGGTCAATCAATAACGGTTACGGCCGCCAACCCGTGTCCGGGAAGCGCGGCCGTAACCGTTTTACGGCTTATGTTTACTCCGCAGAGCTTTTGCCGGCCGCTCCCTTGCCTTTATCCTTGTTCTCCTCATAAAAACGTTTGATGTCGTCGAGATGCTCCAAAATCAGCTTGGCCTTGGCCAGGCCGAACGTGAAAGGGTATTTGTCCTCTTCGGTCCGTTTGAGGGTAATGACCACGTTGCCTTTGAATTCGCCGATCGTAAACATAAGGTGTGCTCCTTTGGGATGGATGGCCGCTGTTTGGTTTCGCGGAACTCAAAACAGCTTACCGGAGGTTGCCCCAATCGCCAAGCGAAATATGGGCGCTCTCCCCAGGAAGGCCTGGTAGAGAGTAGGACAAAAAAGCCGGGAAAAAGTTTCGGAAAAATAGTAAGATAATGCGGCTGCAACCTGGGGCCGACAAGGGGGATGTCCATGACGGAAAACATCAGACAAGTCGCATTACGCATTAAAACTTTGCGCGAAATTTCGGGCGAGAAGCCGGAGGCCTTGGCCGCGGTTTTGGGCGTGTCTGCGGACGAATACCGGCGCTATGAGAGCGGCGAGGCGGACATTCCGGTCAGCCTGCTTTACGAGATTGCCGGGCATTTCAAGGTGGAACTGACGGCACTGTTGACCGGGGAGGAACCGCGCCTGCACCATTACAGCTTGGTGCGCGCCGGCAAGGGGCCGTCCGTGGAACGGCGCAAAGAGTATGCCTATCAGGATTTGGCCTACAATTTCATTCACAAACGCATGGAAACGTTTCTGGTGACCGTGGAGCCGCGCGCCGGCGAGGCCCCGGGCCATTTCAACAGCCATCCCGGGCAGGAGTTCAACCATTGCCTGGAAGGGACGTTGAAAGTCTGTTTTGAAAAAAGTGAAGTTGTGCTCAACCCGGGTGACTCGCTCTATTTCGATTCCGGGCAGGGGCACGCGATGGTGGCGCTCGAAGGCAAGCCGGCGCGTTTTCTGGCCGTTATCCTGTAAAAGTTACGGAGCGTGTGACCATGGAAAAAACGCCGGGAACCGATCGGGCGGGCGCGGCCTCGCTGTTGGACCTTTACGCACCGGGGGCGTATGCCTCCTATGAAGAATTTTACGAACATTTCCGCATTCAAGTGCCCGCTGATTTCAATTTCGGGTTCGACGTGGTGGACGAAATGGCCCGGCGGGCGCCCGCGCAAAAGGCCTTGGTCTGGTGCGACGACAACGGGGCCGAAGCCGCCTTTACCTTTGCCGATATGCAACGCGCCAGCAACCGGGCGGCGCGGGCGTTGACCGCTTTGGGCATCCGCAAGGGCGACGTAGTCATGCTCATCCTCAAGCGGCGCTATGAGTTTTGGTTTTTGGCCGTCGCCCTGCACAAAATCGGCGCGGTCTGCATCCCGGCCACGCACTTGCTGACGGTCAAGGACGTGGTTTACCGCAATAACGCGGCGGACATCAAGCTGATCGTCACGGTCAATGATCCGGCGGTCATGGATTGCGTGGATGCGGCCCAGGCCCAATCGCCCTCGCTGGTGCTCAAAGCCAACGTGGGGGCCGACCGCCCCGGCTGGCACAACCTGACTCCCGAGTTGGAAAACGGGCCCGACGAATTCCCGCGCCCCATTGGGGCGGCGGCCACGACCAACAGCGACAGTCTGCTGCTTTACTTTACCTCCGGCACCACGGGCATGCCCAAGATGGTCCGGCACAATTTCACCTATCCGCTCGGGCATATTTTGACGGCCAAGTACTGGCAGAACGTCCAAGCCGGCGGGCTGCACTTTACGGTGGCGGACACGGGTTGGGCCAAGGCTGCCTGGGGAAAAATCTACGGGCAATGGATTTGCGGATCGGCGGTCATGGTTTATGATTACGACAAGTTCGTCCCCAAGAAATTGCTGGAAGTGATCGCCCGATACGGCGTGACCACGTTTTGCGCGCCTCCCACGATTTTGCGTTATCTCATTAAGGAAGACTTGGAAACCTTTGACTTGAGCAAGCTGGCTTACTGTACTGTGGCCGGCGAGCCGCTTAACCCCGAGGTGTACAATCAGTTTTTGAAAAAGACCGGACTGCGCCTGATGGAAGGCTTCGGACAGACCGAAGTGACGGTGGCCATCGCCACCTACCCATGGATCGCCCCCAAGCCCGGCTCCATGGGTAAACCGTCGCCGGGCTACGAGATTCACCTGCTCGATGACGACGGCGGGCCCTGCGAGGCGGGGGAAGAAGGGCAGGTCGCCATTTTTACGGGCCAGCGTAAGCCTGTCGGCATGTTTGACGGGTACCACCGCGATCCGGAGTTGACGGCCAAGGTTTGGCATGACGGGGTTTATTACACCGGGGATGTCGCCTACCGCGATGAGGACGGCTATTTTTGGTTCGTGGGACGCGCAGACGATTGTTTCAAGAGTTCCGGGTATCGCATCGGACCTTTTGAAATCGAGAGCGCCCTGCTGGAACACCCTGCCGTGCTGGAATGCGCCATCACCGCCGAACCCGACCCGGACCGCGGCTTGGTGGTGAAAGCCACGGTGGTGTTGACTAAAAATTATACAGCTTCCGAAGAGTTGGTAAAGACTCTGCAGGAACACGTAAAGAAAGTGACCGCGCCCTACAAATATCCGCGGATCGTGGAGTTCGTCAGCGAGTTGCCCAAAACCATCAGCGGCAAGATCCGGCGCGTGGAAATACGGACCAATCAGGAGTAGGCAACGGCGGCAACGAAGTGAGGGCATAAAAAAGGGCGCGGAAAAATCCGCGCCCTTTTTTATGTCTGAAATTACTTAAGCAGCAGCACGGCGTCGGTTACGAGTTTGCCCTTATCCGGATTGGTGAACATGGCCACGGATTGGCCCAGAATCGGGGCTAAAGCGGCCAGATCGCCCGTGGTCAAGCT
>JAAXVQ010000034.1 GCA_013335425.1 Candidatus Firestoneibacteriota bacterium
CTAAAAAATCTCCACCCAAGGATTGGTGACGAAAAGCCCAATTAAGCGTCTCGTTCTCCGACTCCTCGGGATCCAAAGCCAGTTCGTCGATCAAACCGGCCATTTCCTTAAGGTTGTTGAGCGGCAAACTTGCCACCAGTTTTTGGATGCTCTGCCAATCACCGGCAGGGATGATGTTTTCCGCGGCAATCTCTTCCTGATGTTCCAACAACACCTGACGGCGCATAAGCCCGGCCAAAGTTTTAAAATCGTCCGGTTCCAAAGCCTCCACCCCGGGAATCATCTCGGACAAAGATTCCCGCAGGTTCTGATTTTCGCCCGAAGGCTCCGGATGCTGAGGTTCAGACATGATACTCATCAACCTCTGAGTTTTTCCATCAACTCATCGTCGATGTCGAAATTGGCGTGCACTTTCTGCACGTCGTCGTGGTCATCCAGCGCATCCAAAAGCTTGAGCAAGCTTTCCGCAGTTTTGCCTTCCACGGCCATATATGTTTTAGGCACCATGGTGATTTCCGCGGATTCCGGTTCAACCTTGGTCTTGATTTTTTCCACGACCGCATCAAACTGCGTCGGCGCTGTCGTGACCGTGTAATTGTTCTTGTCGTCGGTTTGCATATCGTCGGCCCCGGCATCGAGCGCGAGGGTCATGAGTTCCTCTTCACCCATCGCGGTTTTAGGGACCTCAATGACGCCCTTTTTCTCGAACATCCAGGCCACGCTGCCGGGCTCACCCATGTTGCCGCCGTATTTGGAAAACAATTGCCTCATTTCCGACGGAGTCCGATTTTTGTTGTCCGTAGTGGTTTCCACCATAATAGCGACGCCACCAGGGCCGAAACCTTCATAAATGATATCGTCCAACTGTTCGGCGGCCAGTTCCCCGGTGCCTTTCATGATGGCTTTTTTAATATTGTCCGAGGGCATGTTCACCGCTTTGCCTGCAGCTATGGCGGTGCGCAACCTCGGGTTCATCCTGGGGTCGCCGCCGCCCTGTTTGGCCGCGGCCATAATTTCCTTGCCCACCTTGGTGAACATTTTTCCGCGTTTGGCGTCAACCAGACCCTTCGAGCGCTTAATGGTTGCCCATTTAGAGTGACCCGACATAAAAATCCTCCTTAAATATAAGTGCAATTCAGGACTATCCCTAAAAAGCCGGACTTTTCAGGAAAAAACACACAGGGAATAAAGCGAAATTATACGATATTTGGCTTGATTGTAAAGCGAAAACGGCAGCCAGGCAGGAATCCGCGAGATCGGTTTTTAATATGTTTTTTATTTAGTTTCCGGTTCGCCTAAGAGGCCGCCCGGGTAGGCGGCGGTGATGTTCACAGGCACCTCGGTCCCCAGCCAGGATTCCGGGCCGGGGAAAGACACCCAGTGGTTAATCGGAGTACGGCCCTTGACGTGGCCGGTCCGGGAAGGATCCATCTCTTCCACCAGCACTTTTTCCCGTTTCCCTACATGCCCGGCCTGGGAAGCTACAGCCGCTTGACGTATGTTTTCCAATAACTCGCCCAAACGCTTTTCCCGAACATCCGGAAAAACCGCTCCCGGCAGGGTCGCGGCCACGGTTCCTTGGCGGGGAGAAAACTTAAAACAATAGGCCATGTCAAAATTCAAATCCCGAACCGCTTGCACGGTGGCTTGAAAATCTTCCTCAGTTTCGCCTGGAAATCCCACAATTAAATCCGTCGACAAGCCGATGCCCGGAACCGCAGCCCGCAAACGTTCCACCAGGTCGCGATAGGCCGCCAAGGTATAGCCCCGTCGCATGGCCGAGAGCACGGCATCGGCCCCGGATTGCAGCGGTAAATGCAGCGCTTGGCAAACATGCGGAATTTCTGCCAAAGCTTTAATCAGACGGGGTGAAAAATCCTTGGGATGACTGGTCATAAAACGAATACGGCTTACCCCGGGCAGTTGCGCCACTTGGCGCAACAGTTCCGCAAAATCCATTTCCTTGCCCAGGTCAAAACCATAGTGGTTGACGTTTTGCCCCAACAGCATGATTTCCCTGGCACCGCTCATCAAACGCTTTTCAACTTCCTGGAGAATGTCCTCCACCGGGCGAGACATTTCCCTTCCCCGGGCGTGCGGCACCGCACAATAGGCGCAAAACTGATTGCAGCCTTCCATCACCGCCACACGTGCCTGCCACCCGTGAAAAACGGGGGTGGTAACGCCGTGGCCATAGCCGGAGTCCCCTATTTCGGCGCCATGCCGAAACCGTCCGGCTTTCTCGGCCAATTCGGGTATGCGCGTCAAGGCCCGAGGTCCGGCAATAAAATCAATTTCCGGGGCGCGTTTAAAGGCGTCCTGGGCCAGATGTTGCGCCAGGCAGCCCACCATGCCGATAACCACTTCGGGGCGCCGTCGTTTGAGCGCGATCCAGCGCCCCAACAAGGAAAAAGCTTTCTGCTCCGCCAGTTGCCTCACCGTGCAGGTATTGAGCAAGAGCAGATCCGCGCCTTCGGCATCCGGAGAAACTTGCCAGCCGGCATCAAGCAAACCTTGCGCAATACGCTCGGAATCATATTCATTCATTTGACAGCCAAAAGTATGCAGATAAAACGATTTCAAGGGTACGTTACCTACTCGCGAAGATAATGGGATTGCGCCTAAATATATTTTTCAAAAACTTTTCGGTAGTGAAATCCATAAATGGAAAAAGTAACCGCCAGCGGAAACGTCCGGGGGCGGCGCAACAGTGACCAACTCAACAGCTTCCAATACTGATAGCGTTCTTTGCCGATCAGGCCCAAACGAATCACCGAACGCATAAACGTAACCAGCAACAGGGGACGAAACCTAAACCGCCGATCCCGTTGGGTGTTCTTTCGGTAAGTTTTTAAATAGGTCTTGACCCTGGCGTAGAAATATTTTGGAGAATAGATCTTGGCAATGATCTTACGATAACCTTCCAGTAAATCCGCCCGGTCCATTTTCGGGATAAAGTTGAGCGTGAAATCGGTGTTATCCCCGGTGACATCCTTCAACAAGCGGTTCTCGTCCTTTAGACGTTGGTATAATTGCGTTCCCTGCATGGCGTTGAGCAAGCCCACCATGGCCGTGATGATGCCGCTCTTCTGGATAAAATTGATCTGGGTTTCGAAAATCGTGGCCGGATCGCTGTCGAAACCGACAATGAAACCCGCCTGCACCTGAAAGCCGAATTTCTGAATTTTTTTCACACAGGCGATTAAGTCTCGATTCTTATTTTGCGACTTGGTGCATTCGCTCAAACTCATTTCATTAGGCGTTTCAATGCCCACGAAAACCGTATCAAAACCGGCCTGACTCATCCTGCGCATGAGCTCATCGTCATCGGCCAAATCGATCGAGGTCTGGGTGAAAAAAGAGAACGGATGCCGTTTATTTGCCATCCACGCGATCACGGCCGGTAAAATTTCCTGTTTTAGTTTCTTCCGGTTGCCGATAAAATTATCATCCACGAAAAAAACCGGCCCGCGCCAGCCGCTTTGATAAATGGCATCCATTTCCCGGATTACCTGGTCCACTGTTTTGGTGCGGCAATGCTTCCCATAGAGCAGCGTAATATCGCAAAAATCGCAATTATACGGGCAACCGCGGGAATATTGAATGCTCATGCTGGCATACTTGCGTTGGTTGATCAAATGCCATTGCGGAATAGGCGTGGTTTGCAGATCCGCCCAATCCTCGGCCCGATAAATTGGTTGCAGGCGGCCTTTTTCCAAATCCCGTAAAAACGGGGGTAAAGCCAATTCCGCTTCCCCGAGCACAAAATGGTCAACCCCCGCGAAACCTTCGTGACTGGAAGTGAACAAAGGTCCGCCGGCGACTACCTTGACGCCCAGGGCGCGGCAGCGAGCCAGGGTTTCTTGAACCGATTTTTTTTGAATGGAAATACCACTTAGGAAAACGTAATCAGCCCACAACAAATCCCGATCAAGCAATTTGCTGACGTTTTGATCCACCAGACGTTTTTCCCAGGTTGTGGGCAACAGGCCGGCTACCGTCAGCAAACCTAAAGGCGGATTGGTGGATTTTTTAAAGACAAATTTAAGCGCATGTTTAAAGCTCCAAAATGTCTCGGGAAACTCCGGAAAAACCAGTAGTATTTTCATGATAAACGGCCTTTCAAAGCAAGAACGGATAGCTGCTGTGAACGAATCAGTGTCCGATATTCAAGACAAGAGCCGGCTGGAATATTCCACGGACAAATTCATGAATTGTAGGTGTATTGTATCCCGCAGGTATTCAATATGCCAGTTTTTTCTGTTTGTTAGACCCTTTTAGAGTGAATCCGCCCAGCTTTTTTCATTTTTATTGCTGAACCTCAAGCTGCCTTAGATTTTTATATTTAGGGGCTCATCTCCGGTAATAAATTTGCCGATGATTTCCTTAGTATGGAATTCCAACCAGAACCGGCATAAGGACGGAACACAACTATGGAGCAACGTCGAAAAAATAAGCGGGTTGAAGTCAATTTGCCGATCTACTGCAAATTCGCCGATATGAACCATCAAAAAATAGTCTCCTCGGTGGGCAAGGTTTCCAATTTGAGTTTGGGCGGCATGAAGATCATGTTACCCATCCGTTTTCCCGCCTCGCAGACAAAAGTTATGGATTATTTCCTGGAACTTCCCAGGCCCTACCTGCAGATCAAAGGCAAGGCGAGAATTGTATGGGCTTTCTGGGATGACTTGAGCCAAACGACGGAAGTAGGCATGGAAATGACCGCTTTGGACAGCATGCAGCGTCATGAGTTGGAGACCATTCTTTGTGAATTGAACCAGGAAAACCATTTGGTGCAATGATTCATGCCGGGGCTGGGCTCCGAGCCCAACCCCGACATGGCAGATTTCACAATCTTACCCCGCAGCGGGCGTCAACTTTTCGATAATCTCGCGATGCGCCGGAAACCTGGTTGCCAAGTCTTCACGACGGCCCAATTCAAAATCCGCAAAATCAAATCCGGGCGCCAAAGTACAACCGATCAAAGCAAACGTGCCGGTTGGATTGACGTTGGCACCAAACCAAGTGCCGGCCGGAATCACCAATTGAAAACGTTCACCTTCATCAAAATCGGGGCCCAAGCGGTTGGTGCCATAAGTTCCGTCTGAAGTCAAGGTATGTAGGGTCAAGCTGCCACCAGCATAAAAATGCCAAATTTCATCCGTCAATAAACGGTGGAAATTCGACGGTTCGGAACTTTTCAACAAGAAATAAATCGACGTGCCCCAAGCGCGATTGCCCCGGTACCGCGCCGGCAAACTCGGAACATCTATGGTTTCTGTTGATCGGTAAATTTCACGATAGTAACCGCCCTCGGGATGCGCCCGTAGCTCCAAACGCCGTATCCAAAAATCCGCGCTCCGCTCAGAGGTCATTTTCGCCTGATCTGTTTGTAATAGCTGATTAATCCATTGGTGGAGGCATCATGCGATTTTATCACTTCCTCGCTTTTTAATTCCGGCAAAACGGCTTTCGCCAGGACTTTGCCCAATTCCACGCCCATCTGATCATAAGAATTGATGTTCCAAATAATGCCTTGGGTGAATATCTTATGTTCATACAGGGCAATCAACATACCCAGGGTACGGGGCGTAAGTTCCGGAAAAAGAATGGAATTGGAGGGAATATTGCCCAAGAAAGTCTTCGCGTTGGTCAACACTTCCAAATTTTCAGAGGAAACACCTTGTGCTTTTAATTCACGTTCTACAGCTTCCCGGGTCTTGCCTGCCATGAGGGCTTCAGTTTGTGCGAAAAAATTAGATAGCAAAAGTGTTTGGTGATCTCCCAAGGGATTTAAGCTGTTGGCCGCGGCAATAAAATCACAAGGCACCAATTTGGTGCCTTGGTGGATCAGTTGATAAAAAGCATGCTGTCCATTGGTGCCCGGCTCCCCCCAAATAATCGGACCGGTGGAATAATCCACCCACTCCCCCCGGCGGTTCACGCGTTTGCCGTTGCTTTCCATGTCCCCTTGCTGCAAATAGGCTGCAAAACGGGCGAGGTACTGATCATAGGGCAAAATGGCATAGGTATCGGCTTCAAAAAAATTGTTATACCAAACTCCCAGTAGGCCCATGATCACGGGAATATTCGTTTCCAAGGGCGCAGTCCGGAAATGTTCATCGGCGCGATGCGCACCGGCGAGCAATTCTTCAAAATTATCCATGCCCACAGCCAAGGCGATGGAAAGCCCAATGGCCGACCACAAAGAATATCGCCCGCCGACCCAATCCCAAAACTCGAACATGTTCTCCGTGTCAATGCCGAAAGCCTTCACGGCTGCGGCATTGGTGGACATAGCCGCAAAATGAAGGGAGACGGCGGTTTGATCCTTAGCCGTGGCCAAAAACCAATCACGGGCCGAATGAGCGTTGGTCATGGTCTCTTGGGTGGTGAACGTCTTGGAGGCTACCAAAAACAAAGTGGTTTCAGGCGAAAGTCGTTTCAGGGTTTCAGCGATATGCGTTCCGTCCACGTTAGAGACAAAATGAAAATGCAAGCCTGCCGGCACATAGTGCCCCAGAGCTTGCACCACCATTTGCGGCCCCAAGTCCGAACCGCCGATGCCGATGTTCACAATGTCCGTGATGGTCTTACCCGTATACCCGCGCCATTGCCCGGAACGGACGCGTTCGGAAAAATTCCGCATTTTAGCCAACACCCGGTTTACTTCCGGCATGACGTCTTGGCCGTCCACTTGAATGGGACGGTTGGAACGGTTGCGTAAAGCCACATGCAAGACGGCTCGATCTTCGGTCGTATTGATTTTTTCTCCATAAAACATAGCGGCAATCATACGTTCCAGACCGGCTTCCCGGGCCAAGGTCAATAACAATGTCATGGTTTCATCGGTAATGCGGTTTTTGGAATAGTCCAGCAACAAATCCTCAAGTTTCAAGGAAAAACGTTCAAACCGCCCGGGGTCTTGGGTGAACAAATCGCGAAGATGGGCTCCCCGGATACGGTTATGATGGGCTTGCAGGGCTTTCCAAGCAGGTGAAACGATTAAAGTGGACATGATGAGATTCTCCTTGTTGATTTACTTTCACTGTCCGGTGGCGGTCGTTCAGGCCGGAACCAATGGGCAGAAAATTCCCGTGGTTAACCAAAACATATGACCTTGTTTTATTTTCTCGGTGCGCCCGCCAGCATATCCGCAGCCTTGACCTCAGGCTGATGATAGCGCGTAATGCCTGGTGTTTTTTTTCCGAATTGGATGGATTGTTGCGGGCACCACTGTATACATGCCAGGCACTGTTCACACCCATGACCCCAAACCGGTTTTTGATTCTGCAGGCGGATATTGCGGACCGGACAAATTTTCACACACAGGGCGCAACCATTACAGGCGGTATCGACCCAAAAATCTTTATCCATTTTCGCAATGTAAGGGAAAGACATTTTATAGATGCCCGTAAATAATACTCGCTGCCACCAAGGACCTTTTTCCATCGGATGTGTTTGCCGCGACCTAACCGCCGGAGCCGTTTGGCGGATTTTTTCCCGAGACTGACGAAAACGCCGGTCTATCTCTTCCGACGATCCCGGACCGCCCCAAGGAATATAATTGGAAGGCATTCGCAGAGAAACTCCCAAGGACAGGTTTAACCCACGCTGCGCCATGACTTTACGCAATTGCAACAACGTCGCCGAGACTTGCCCGGCATTGACCGCTACTGCGAAATAATATTTATCAGCGGGCAAATGAGCTATAAAATTCAGTACGACGCCCGGAACGCCCCACATATGGACCGGGAAAATCAAACCAACAGCTTCGACCGACCGGGCCCGGGAAGCTTCAGGATCCCGTGCCAGCGAAACCGGTTCACCCGTTTGCAGCTCTTTTGCAAAAAGTCGGGCGCTCCACAAAGAATTGCCAGTACCGGTATAGTAATATAGCACCGTGTTCATGAGACTCCTCTTCCCCGGAAATCGGACGAGCCCTGATAATAATCATAAAGTTTGATGGCTTTTAAAAATTCATACAACATCATGGAAAGACAACGAGCCAAACCAGGAAACCCGTCTAAAAATCCTTTTTTACGAAAATAGGCCTTGAAAAACGTTTTAATCGGCACCCAAAGAATGAGGCTATAGAAAAACCGGGGTGGCTGATCAGGATTTTTAGCATAAATTTGTTGGGCATGCAAGGTGGTATAAAAGCTTACTTTGTCAAACATATCCTGGATGGAATCGGCCGTATAGTGATTGACATGCGCTTGCAATTGCATAATTTTTCCCGACACCCGCACTTCCTCATGCACCAAGTTCTCAAAAGCCGCGCCGGATCTGCGAAACAGCTTCACCGCGCCGCCCAGGGTATCCCCCGGCTTGAAACCCCGCCGACGGCGTACGAAATCATGCCAGTAGACTTTTTTGCCGAACTGTTGTCCATGCTTCAACCAACGTCCCAAGGCAAAATTCCGACGTAGAATACGAAACCCGCCCAGTTCATCCGCCGCCCCCTGAAAAGCCGCGCGAAACATGGGAATCGATTCCAACGGCACTTCTTCATCCGCATCAAAGGTGAATATCCAATCTCCCGTGGCTTGGGCCAAGCCTGCATTCCATTGGGAAGAAAAGTCTGTCATTGCCCGCACAATGACTCGGGCGCGAAATTGTTTGGCAATTTTCACGGTTTGATCCGTGCTCTGGCTGTCCACAACGATAATTTCGTCCACCCACCATAAACTTTTTAAAAGGCGCGGCAGGCATTTTTCCTCATTTTTGGTTAAAATTACAGCCGAAAGCTTACCCGGAAGCTTTTTCCCCTGGAGATCACCGGCAGCGGGAGCCTTCGCGGGGAGGTCCGCCACAAAATTCCGCAACAAACGTACCGCATCTTTGGGAAAGACGACAATTTCTTTTTGTTGCATACTTTCCGCCAAGCGCGCATTATTCTCCGGGTGCGCACCCCAGCGCGCTTCAAAGAGTCCCAGATCCTTCTGCTGCTGTCCTGAACTGTTCGCAAGCGCGTGTCGGGATATTTCGCCAAAATGATATATGGGGCAAGGTATCGTCAGACGCGGCGCCCCGGATAATGCGATTTTCCATTGAAAATCGTCTGCAGCACAGCTATTAACAAACGTTGAATCCCAACCTTTAACCAGGTTAAAAAGTTTTCGCCCGCAGAGCCAACAGGAGCCCGGGGCGTGGTTTAAAACCAAGGGGGCGCGCCACGCCTTGCGACGCAAGCGGGTAAGCATGTCCGGTTTGAGATCAGCCGGCGATTTAATTGAGCCGCGTTTGATTTTTTTTTGAAGCCAGGGCCAGTTTGGCGAGATCATGCCTTCGGGAAAACATTCAAACCAAGTCATCAGGGTGCTCAAGCTCCCTGGGCCGAAAACAATATCGTTGTCGGCTTGAAGTAAAACCGGATTTTTTGCCAGTTCGGCCGCCTGATTGATGGCCGCCGCAACGCCCAAGTTCTTCGAAAATCGGCGAAATTTAAGTCCCTGAAAGTTGGGATTCGTGCTCAAGGGGTAAGTTTGCACCAAGTTCCGGGTATCATCCGTGGAACCATTGTCGATGAATACCAATTCAAAGGGAAGATCCGCACAATCGGGCCTGGACAAGCTGGCCAGGAAAATTTCCGTGAATTCCCGATGATTATGTGCGATGGATAAAACACTCAACATATTTTGGCCTCGGGGTTAGAATAAAACCGCCTCATTATGCCATAATTTCCTTAAAAGAAAAGTGGAAAGCACCGCCCGGGCTCACCCGCATTTGAATTTGGCGCTTGCCAAGCAGGTGGGGACTCTTTATACTAAAGCCCGTCCCATATAACGACCTGGAGGAAAAATGAAAAAACGTGTTTTAATCGTCACGGCTGGCTTGGCCCTGTCTTGCTTGTTTCCTTGGGCGGTTCAGGCCGCGGTGACGACCACGGCCCAAACGGCCATTACTGCCCCCGCTGTGCAAGTCGGCACCAGCCTGCAAAACCTCACCACCACGTTTAACGGCGAATCCCATGCCCAAGCCAAATACTTGGCGTTTGCAAAAAAAGCGCAATCTGAAGGTTATTTAAAAATCGCCAAGCTTTTTCGCGCGGCGGCCATGTCCGAAGGCATCCAGGCCCAACACCATGCCGCTGCCGTTAAAGCCATGGGCGGCATTGCCAAAGCGTCTCCGGAAACTCCCCGGGTTGGTTCAACCCGGGAAAATTTGGAAACTGCCTTAAAAAGCGAAACCTACGAGATCGCCACCCTGTATCCGGCTTACATTCAAAAAGCCGAAACGGAAAAGAATCTTAAGGCCCTGCAGGCTTTCGGAGGCGCCAAAACTATCGAAGCCGTTCACGTCAAGTTATTTGCGGCGGCACTGTCCAATTTGGAGGCTTGGAAAGCAACCGGGGATTTATATGTGTGCCGGGTTTGCGGCAATGTCGTTGAAAAGCTGGATTTCGAATACTGCCCGATTTGCAAGGAGCCTATCAGCGAGTTCGTCAAGATCCAATAAACACCGCCTGAGATTCATCGCCGGACGGCTGCTTGCCGTCCCGGTTTTCACACTCCGCGTAGGACGCCTTTTTCCACTGTTGCTATTTTCCGATGACAGCAATGCCGGCATGACCGGTTTGAACTTGAACCCAAGGGAGCCAAAGCACCATGAAAATTTATATCAGCAATTTAGCGTTCGACATTTCCGAAGAAGAGGTGCGCCAAGCTTTCGAGGCCTTTGGGGAAGTTGCGGGAATTGAGTTGGCGAAAAATTCGGAAACCGGTGTTTTAAAAGGCTTCGGCTTTATCGAGATGCCCAACCGGTTTGAAGCCAAAGCCGCCATCACGCATTTAAATGATCAAAAATTGAAAGGCCGTACACTCACGGTAATCGAAGCGCAAACCGCAGTCGATGAACCTGTTCAAAAAGCACCGGAGGATTCCTTCAAAACGCAGGAAAAATTTTCTTCCGCAAAGAACCGCGACCGTAAAAACCCTGCACCTTCCCATGCTGCCTCGGGAAAATATTCAAGCACGCGCAACGGGTACCGACCGGGACAACCCGTATACGCCGAGGGCGGCGCTTCACGCCGGCCCAACAGCTATCGCAGTCAAACGACCCGATCAGCTGAGGGTTTTCGAAAACCCAATCCCAGGCCAGGAGGCTATCCTGCTCGCCCCGAGGGCGGCTACCGTTCGTCAGCCCCTCGACCCGGCGGTGGGTATCCGGTAAATACGGGACGCCCCGACGGAGGCTATCGCTCCTCTGCACCCCGACCCGGCGGCGGGTATCCGGCCAAACCCGGACGCCCCGACGGAGGCTATCGCTCCTCTGCACCTCGA
>JAAXVQ010000035.1 GCA_013335425.1 Candidatus Firestoneibacteriota bacterium
TTTCACCCATCCGCAACATGCGCAGGATTTGGCCGACAAGCTGGAAATTGATCCGTCCGGGTTTTACCGGCTGCGCCACGGAGACAACGACGTGCGTTTTGTGCCCACGGCCGAAGTTTCCAACATGTTCAAGCAGAACGGACGCGGCCGCCGGGTGCACACCCTCATTATTGCGCGTTCCCTGGAGAGCGTGCGGGAAATCAACCGGGCTCTGGCCTCGCGCGGCAATGTCGCCTCCGACGGCCGCCCGATCTTCGGGTTTTCCGTAAAGCACTTGTGCAAGCTCCTACGGGAAATCGATCCCGAGACGCTCGTGATCCCGGCGCATATCTGGACGCCTTGGTTTTCGGTGCTGGGAGAGCGTTCGGGGTTCGACTCCTTGGCCGAGTGTTTTGAGGACGAACTGAGTTTCATCAGCGGCGTGGAAACCGGGCTTTCTTCGGACCCGGAAATGAATTGGCGGCTGTCGCAACTGGATCCCTTTGCCATTATTTCCAACTCCGATGCGCATTCGCCGGCCAAGGTTGGGCGCGAGTGCAACGCCTTTCGCGCGCCGTTGACCTGGGAGAGCCTGCGGGATATTCTGCGCAACCGCGATGGCGAGCGTTTTCGTTTTACGGTCGAGTTTTTCCCGGAAGAAGGCAAATACCATTGGCCCGGGCACGCAGCCTGCGGTGTGGTGCTTTCGCCCGAGCGCTATCGGGAACTGCAAGGTCGTTGCCCCGTCTGTCATAAGCCCGTAACCGGGGGTGTGGCTTCGCGTGTGGAAATGCTGGCCGACCGTCCTTTGGGGTATCGGCCGCCGCAGGCGGTGCCCAGCATCCACCTGGTGCCCTTGGATGAGGTTTTAGGCGAGGCGCTGGGCAAGAAACCGACCACCAAGCCCGTGCAGGCCTTGTGGGACCGGCTGGTGGAACAGGCCGAAAGCGAGATGCACGTACTTTTATTTGCGCCCGAGGCGGCGTTGCGGGACTTGGCCGGGGACCGCGTGGCCGAAGCGGTGATGAAAATGCGCCGCGGCGAGGTCTCGGCGATCCCCGGTTACGACGGCGTTTACGGGCAAATAAAAATTTTCGGCGCGCCGGGGTCTATATCTCAGGTCACGGGTGTGCCGCAATTGCCGTTGTTGTAATTCCGGACGGTTCCAGCGTACGGCGGAATCATTTAAGGAGCTCGACCTATGAATCGGCAACGGTTGTTTGTACCCGGGCTGCTGGCCCTGTGCCTGATCGGTTTTGCAGGAAATCGGGGAAGCGGCGCCAAGCCGGAAAGCGAGGGAACCATGTCCGCCACCATTGAAACATATGCCCTGCCCAACGGTTTGACGGTTATTACCAAACCCGTGCCCAATGTGCCCGTGGTTTCGGTGTATGTTTGGTATCGTGTCGGGAGTCGCAACGAACCCGCGGGTAAGTCCGGCATGGCCCACTTTTTAGAGCATATGCTTTTCAAAGGTACGGTACGTTTTCCCAAAGGCGAAATTACGCGTCAGGTGGGAAGGACCGGCGGGGAGCAAAACGCCTTTACCAGCTACGACTACACCGCGTTTTATGAGACGCTCCCTGCGGAATATCTGGAGCTGGCGCTCGACATTGAATCCGACCGCATGAAAAACTCGCTCTTGGACCCCAAGGAGCTGGAAAGCGAACGCACCGTCATTTTGTCCGAGCTGGAAGGGAACCGCAATCACCCGCATACGCGTTTACGCGACCTGGTGAACGCCCAGACTTGGCTGGAGCACCCTTACCGCCGTCCGGTGATTGGTTGGCGCGGGGAAGTGGAACGCTTGAGCGTCGACGATTTGCGCGCTTTCTACCGGCAATACTATTGCCCGGGCAACGCAACGCTGGTGGTGGTGGGGGATTTCAAACCTGCGGATTTACGAGCATCCATTGAACGTTGGTTCGGCGGCATACCCGGCAACGGGGAATTCAAAGCCGCGGTTTTGGCTGCGGAAACTCAGCAAGGGGAACGGCATGTGGTGCTTAAGGATTTCGGGCAAACGCCTCTGGTGCGTCTGCAGATTCATATCCCTGAAGCCGGGCGTGCGGAGCAGTACCCGCTTTCGGTTTTAAGCGAAGTGCTCGCCGACGGCAAGACTGCGCGCTTGTACAAGGCGCTGGTGGATACGGGGCTGGCTGCCGAAGTTTCGGGTTCGACGCTGGAAATGATCGACCCGGGCGTTTGGACGTTCAACGTGACCTGCCAACCCGGCGTGGACCCGGCCAAGGTGGAAGCGGCAATGAAAAAGGAATTTAAACGCATCACGGCCGAACCGTTGACCCCGAGGGAATTTCAACAAGCCGTCAACCAGACCAAAGCACAATTACTTTACGCCCAGGACAGCATCAGCGACCAAGCCATGCTCATGGGCTATTACCAGACCGTAGCTCGGGATTGGCGTTTGGCGGAGCAGTACCCGGCCCGTGTGGCGGCCGTGACGCCGGCCGAGATCCAGGCGGCGGCCGTGAAGTTTTTATCTCAGGACAGGATGACCTTTGGGTATTTTATTCCCCAACCGGGCAGTCCGCACCACGGGGCACCGGAAACGCCGGGAGGCGATGAGCGTTTGTCGCTGCTGCCCCCTACCCCGCGCCAGGCTTGGGCCCAAGCGCTGCCGGCCTTACCCGCAGGCGCGGGCGCGGAGGCGCCGGGAAATTCCGCCGCTTGCCGGCGTCTGGTTTTACCCAACGGTCTGGTGCTCTTGATCCAGCCCAATCACAGCAACCCCACGGTCAGTTTGTCGGGACTGGTGCGAGCCGGCATTGTGTCCGAACCCGCGGACTTAAACGGTTTGGCCACCCTGCATGCCCAGTTGCTCGACCGCGGCACGCGGCAGCACACCGCCGCTCAATTGTCCGATGAGCTGGAGTTTCAGGCCGTGCATCTCAACTACCGCGCGGGGTATGAAGAACTGACGTTTGATGGCGAAGCGCTTACGGAAAACCTGGAACTGTTGCTCTCGGCCGTGGCAGAAACCCTGCAGGAACCGATTTTTCCGACAGGCGAGTTGGAAAAAGCCCGCAAGGAAATTTTGACGTCCAGCCGTTTAGCCCAAGACAGTTCCCAGAGCCAGGCTTGGCTGGGGTTTTATCAGGCGGCGTACCCGGCCGGACATCCCTTGACCCACAGTTTGGTCACGGCTGAACCCAGTTTGAAAAAAATTCAACGGAAGGACCTGACGGCCTATCATCGGCGCTGGATTCGTCCGGACACCACGCTGCTTTCCCTGGCCGGTGACGTGGATGTCGCCCGGGTTACGGCGTTGGTGGAAAAATTGTTCGGCGGCTGGAGCGCCACGGGGGTTAAGCCGGACAACAGCTATCCGCCCATGGCGCCGATAAAAAATGCCGAGTTCCGGCTGGTGGAAATTTCGGGCAAGCATGAAAGCATCACCCTGCTGGGGCATGAAGGCATCGGGCGCAAGGACCCCGAATATTATGACGCGTTTTTAACCAACCATGTGCTGGGCGGCGGCGGGCTGACCAGCCGGCTCATGCGTACGGTCCGCGACCGCGACGGCCTGACTTATTCCATCTACACCCAATTTCGCGCCTCCACCGGCATTCGCCCCTGGGTTTTGCAGTTTCAATCCGACCCAGCCAAGGTCAAACGGGCAATTGAAACCAGTTTGCAGGAAATCCGTCAATTGCAGTCCGGTGATTTGACGGAACAGGAAGTGGACGACAGCCGTGAGGAATTGGTGGGTAGCTTGTTGCTGACGCTGGAAACCAGCCAGGGCATAGCCCATTTAAACCGCGAGATCGAATACCAGCAACTCGGCGGCGATTATCTACAGCGTTATCCCGCGGCGATCCGCGGCGTAACGCGTGCGCGCGTATTGGCTGCGTCTCAAAAATGGCTGCACCCCGACCGCACCCTGGCGGTGAGCGTGGGGCCGCCGGGAGGCAAGGGGAAGCCTCAATCCGGCGCCGGCAAGACGCCTGAACAACCTTGACGGGTCGCCTCAGGATGGTTTAAGCTGCAACAACCGAGAAAAAGTCCGGTGATGCCGGATTAATCAAGCGACGAGGTGTGTATATGGAAAAATATGTATGTGCCATTTGCGGGTATGTTTATGATCCGGCCAAAGGGGATCCGGAAAACGGGATCGCGGCCGGCACATCTTTTGCCGCTTTGCCGGATTCTTGGGTTTGCCCGGAATGCGGCGCGGATAAGTCCAATTTTGAAAAAGCCTAAGTTCGACGGCTAGTATTTTTTGCCGGGAGAAATCTGCGCTTTTTAAGCCAAAGGCGGTTTAAGCCGGAGAGGATGGGATTTTTGGAACGTCTGCGCGGTACTCGTTTCAGACGGGCCTTGTTGGCCGGGATTGAATGGTTTTCACATCATCGGAAATATGTGGACAGCATCAATGTGTTTCCCGTGGCGGACGGAGATACGGGAAAAAACATGCAGCACGCTTTTCAAGCTGCGGGAAAAGCCATGACCGCCGTTCGGGGCAATAACGCTTCGGAGATGGCCTGGGCGGCAGCCCGAGGCGCATTGCTGGGCGGGCGGGGTTGTTCCGGCATGATTCTTTCCGGATTTTTTTCCGGATTTGCCGAAGGTGTGGGTGAGCGGCACACGCTTACCTCTGCGGATCTGGTACGTGCCCTCCAGGTCGGCAGCGCCCGGGCCCGGGAACGGGTGGAGCATCCGCGTGAAGGTACGATTCTTTCGGTGGGTGAAGCCGCGGCCGAAAAGGCCGCCGAGAGCGCCAAGCATAATCCCGATGTATTTGCAGTGCTGCATTCCGCCTGGGAAGGCGCGGTTCAAGCGTTGGGTCGCACGAGCCGGCAATTGGCCGTTCTTCAGCAGCACCAAGTCGTGGATGCGGGCGGACAGGGATTGGTTTTTTTTCTGGAAGGCTTGGTGCGTTACAGCCGGCGTGAACCTTTGGATGCCGCTGCCGCCGATGCCGTGCGTACGCCCGCACCCGCGGTTCGCCGGGCGGCGCCCGTGCTCACGGCCTACAAATTTTGCACCGAATGGTTGCTGGAGGCCAGGCCCGAAACCACGCTCAAGTCCCTGCGCGCGGCGCTATCGTCTTTGGGTGAGCACCTTATGGTGGCTGCGGCCCCCGAACATACCTTTAAAATCCACATTCATGTCCAGGACCCGGAATATGTCATGCGGTCGTTAAGCGCCTGGGGCAGCATCACCTGGCATAAAGTCGACAACATGGCCGAACAGCACCGGCACACCTTCGGCGCCTTGGAGCATCCGTGAACCCGGAACGCATCGCGCTGATAACCGACAGCACTTGTGACTTGCCCCTGTCGCTGTTGGCGGAGAAGGAAATTACCATGGTTCCCTTATCGGTTTCCTGGGAGGATGCGGAATTTCTGGACAACGTGGAGTTGTCGACAGATCAATTTTACGCGCGTTTGGCGGCAGCGGAGGATTTGCCCACCACCTCTGCGCCGCCGGTGGGGTTGTTTTTAGAGGCCTTTGAGAAGTTGCGGTCTCAGGGGTTCACGCATGTGTTGGGTCTGTTTTTAACCCGGAAATTTTCCGGTACGGTTCAAAGCGCCCAGACTGCCGCCAAGATGATTTCTGGTTTGACCTTGGAAATGCTGGATTCGCGTTCCGCCTCCTGGGGGCAGGGGTTGTTGGTCCTGCATGCGCACCAGTTAATCCAGTCGGGTTTGCCGTTCGACGAAATCACGGCGCAGGTGCAGGTGCGTTGTCGAGCGTCCTTGGTGGCGTTTTCTTTGGGGAAACTGGACGCTCTGCAGCGCGGCGGACGTATCGGCAAAGCATCGGCTTTTTTGGGAAACGCTTTCGGTATCCGTCCGATTCTGGCGTTGCCCGGCGATACCGGCGAGATCGAAGTGGCGGGAAAAGTCCGTTCTTCCCAGGCGACGATTCAGGCTTTGCTGCTGCAAGCACAGAAACATGTCGGCCTGCAAGGCTTGGTGCAGGGCGTGACGGTTCTGCACGGGGCTCGGCCGGATATGGCCGCCACCTTGCTTGCTGCTTTCCAAAACAGCGGAGATAATTGGAAAAATTTGTCGATCGGGCGCATCGGCGCCGTGATCGGCACCCATGTGGGTCCGGACGTTTGGGGGATTGCGCTATGTTGAAAAATCGGGCGTTTGTCCCGTTTTTAAGCCTCGCCTTTGCTGAAAAACAATACCGTTCCCTAGGAGGCGGCCGCCGGGTCCGGGAAACTGTTTTTTAACAATGTTTGGGTAAAGTTTATGCTTCTTTTTCCGAAAGTATAATCAGACAAGATTCCTAACCTGGAATGTGCGCGGGAGGCCGTTGTGCCGAAAACCATCCTGGTGGTTGATGACGAGGTGGAAATCTTAAGCCTGGTGCAGAGAATTCTCTCGGGCAACGATTACCGTATCCTCACGGCCAAAAACGCGGAAGAAGTATTTGCGACGCTGGACAAGGAACTTGTGGATCTCATCCTGCTCGATGTCATGATGCCGGCCATGGACGGTTTTGAGGTTTGCCGTCTTTTAAAAGCCAATAGTCGTACACAGCCTATTCCCGTGGTCATGCTCACCGTGCTGGCCACCAACAGCGATATCCGCAAAGCGCTCGATTTGGGCGCCGTGGCTTACTTGATCAAACCGTTTGATCCGGACGTTTTGGACAAAGAAATTAAGAACCTGCTGCGTTCCGTGGAAAAATCCCGCTAGCCCCTTTGGGGCGGAATCTGCCTGAAGCTTGAACATCCTCCCTTTAAAGCGCGTCTGTTTACCTGCATTTCAGCGCCCTAGAAATCAGCAGCCCCGGTTTAGTTGAATTCTTGAAAAAGACGGGCGAAATTTTTATGAAATCCCGGTATAATAAATGACTGATACGGCTGGAAGGGAGTTTGGCATGCGTCGGTATGCAGCCGCACTGGCGGCGGGGTGGCTGGTTCTGGGAGGGTGCGGGCGGGTTGATCTGCCGCCGCGCCTGTTGCAATATGAATTTCAGGATCAAGGCCCTTACCGGGTCGTTTGCGCCTACAATTCGGAAAAGCGGTTGGTTAAGAAGCATGCCGGCAGGGTTTTCGCCGAGACGCATGAAGGCACGCATGTGGAAACCACCTACCGCGTTGAGGCCGAACGGGAACCCGGCGGCGGTTGGGTGGTCGCCTATACCCTGCTGCGCCTCCGGCTGCATGACGAGGATGGGCGTTTTAAGTTGGAAATCGGTCCCGAAGGCGGAGAAGTGTTTTGGTACCAGGATACCCAGTCCCTGGAGGATTACCTGGGTCCCGAAATTTTTCAAACCTATCGACGCCAGGTGCGCCTGCCTCTCGCCCGCGTGCATGTTCATGCCGACGGCGGGCAAGTCCCCAACGGCTTGGAGTTTAATTTTTCCCTGTTGCACACGCTGGGCAAGAACCGCGTGTACGGAGATTTTTTAGCGCGCGGGATCAAGGTCCCGCCTGTATTGATGATGGTTTTTAAGCAAGCCTCCGTGCGCGCCGGAGACACTTGGGATTACGCCGGCAATTCAGGCAATGCGGCCACGCATTTCAGTTTGACGGCGCTTTCCACTCGTTCGGCGCAAGTGGCTTGCGTCAGTGATTTCAGCTTGGGTGACGAAGAACTTACCACCGTGCGGAAGGCCCTGCAGTTGGAGGCGGCTTCAGGTTTGGTGTTGAAGGAAAGCCGCATGCGGGTGACCGGCAGCGTGGAGTTTTTGCTCCCGGCGGGCCGTCCTGAAAAAGGCAAAATGCATTTTGAGAAATTTTATGCCATGTCCCTGCCGGCGGAAACATGGCAATTGCAGGAAACCGAAGATTTTAAATTTTCACTGACGGTTTCACCGTAAACCGGTACATCCGCAACATCCCGTGTGACGGCGGGGTCCGGTGCCAACGCCTGCGCAGGGAGAGCATGTTTTGATAAGTGCCAGCATCCGCCCCGGCCAAGCCGGGCAAGGGGGATCAAGGTCATTTTAGAGACGGTGGATTTAAACGAAGTACTGAAATATTTCGGAAAAAACATACAGACTCTTTTTAAAAAAAATATTCAGGCCCTATGCAAAACCATGGGCTGGCCCACTTTGAACCTTTTGCACTTGAGCTCAAACCGTCAAGGCGGGGGAATCCCGGAAATGCTCTATTGGTGGGTGGAGCTCTTCAACCAGTTTTCGGGCGGGGAAACGGCGCGCGCGCGTTGGGAGGTCCCCTTCGAGCGGGAAGCATTTTTGGATCCCGTGGTGCTGCCTTCCGGGCAACTTCTGCCCGTAGACGATATTTTGCCGGCGTTTTTTGAAGTCACAAAAAAATTCAGCAATGTCCTCCAGCAGAACACCCGGCAGATTGCCCCCTTGCCGGGCAAAGCCATTGTGCGCCACGACCGTTTGGTGCTGATTCGTTCAGGGCGCCAGATTGAAGTACTCAACCGGGAAGAACTTAAACTACAGATGCAAAAATATTTTCAACCCGGCGCCTTGGAACGCCTGGGGACCTTGAAATCCGACGCCTTGGTCATGGAGCTGGTCACCGAGGATGATTTGGCACTCTATCAGTCGGTATCCCAAACGCTGGCGCAACATCAGCAGTCTGATCTTGAATCCCAAGGCTATAACCTCGTGATGTTCCATAATTTTCAAACCGTCGGTTTGATTCCGCACATCCGGCGGATTCTGCCGAACGCCACGCTGGTGTGGCAAAACCATTTGGCCACCGGGGATCCCACGCCGGTGGTTTGGAATTTTTTGGTTCCTTTGATCGACCAGGCGCAGGTTGCGGTTTTTCACACCTTGGAATATTTTCCCCGGGAGAATCCCAACTTAACGGCGTTGCATTTGCCCGTGTTGGAACATTTGCCCGCGCTCTATCCGTTTTCTCCGAAAAATTGCGAATTGGCCAACTTGGGCATTTCGGTCGTTAAGCGGGTCTTGGCACAATACCAGCGGGACTATACGTTGGTTTCCAAATTTAATCTAAAACCGAAAGTGGAGAAGGCGTATTTAAAAATCACCGGCAGCCGCATTACCGATCTGCAAAGTGAATCCATGCTGGATTCGCTCACCAAAGCCTCCATCCGGGCGGCTTTTATTAAAGAAGGGCGGCGTCCTGAGTTGGAACGTTTCATGACCCAGGCTGCCGCCCGCCCGGAAGGTTTAAGCCATCTGGTGCGTGAATTGCACGGTATAGACCCCAAACGTCCTCTGTTTGCGCAAATCTCCCGGTTTGACTCTTTAAAAGATCCGTTGGGAACCATCAAGGCGTTTGTACAGGCCTATCTGGCGTTGGCTCGGGAAAATTTGCCCTTGGAGCAGCTGCCGCAATTTGTCCTCGGCGGCACCCTGGAGGACGACGATTTAAGGGGGTTTGAAGAACTGGTCAGGATTTTTATTTATCTCGATAACCTGCAGGAAACGGTTTTCCATGAAACCCGGCGGGAAAAAGGGCTGAAATTGGAAGAACTAAGCCGTCAGTTGCGGCGGGATGTTTTTGTCCTGCTTTTGCCCAGCCATGATCCCATGGCCGACTCCTTGGAGATCAACGCGCTGCAGCGAACGGCGCGGGCCGTCATTCAAAAGTCGCTGCGCGAAGGCTTTGGCTTGGCCGTCACGGAGGCCATGTGGAAAGGCGTGCCCGTCATCGGTGGAAACACCGGCGGCATTCGTTTGCAAATAACGCATGGGACCAACGGTTTTTTGGCGGGGGAGTGGGTTGGGGATGAATTGCAGGACTCATTGGAGGATACGGCCCAGTTCATCATCACCTATACCAAACACCCGGAAGTGGCTGCGCGCATGGGTGAAATGGCCAAGCGCAAGGTGGCCAAGGATTTTTTACTGCCGGAGAATCTCAACCTTTTCCTGCAAAAACTACAGATCTTGCTGGCCAAGAATGCCCCGGCATCGGCGCCTGCGCCTGTAAAAAAGAGGAAACGCCCGGCGGTTTAATGCCCGGGTTCCAGGGCGTTTTTCCGAGGGGGCATTTTTCTTCGTTGCCAAGGCTCCTAGCTCGTTTTATACTTACGCCTGACTTTTTAAAAACCGAGGTGAATCATGGGTAAACATATTTGGAAATGGCTGCTGGCAGGCGTATGGCTGAGCGTGGGTGTCGGGCTTTCGGCGCATGCTGTTTCATTCACGGCTACTTCGACGTCGACGGCAACGGTCACGCCCACCATAACGGCCACAGTAACGGTTACGACGACCGTAGAACCACCCCTGGTTGTGGTTTCTTTAAACCACAACCGCTTCAACCCGCTTGCCGGTGAAACCGTCGCCGTGACCGGTCTGCGCACGGATCATGGGCAGGTGACCGTAACCGTCTACAATGCCGCCGGAACTTTGGTGCGCAAAGTGGCTGACCGGGTTGATGCCGCCAACCATGCGTTTTTCTGGGACGGAAAAAATGAGCAGGGACAAGTCGTCGCCTCGGGGGTTTACCTGGTGATGGTCACGGGCAACCGCCTGCACAAACGTTTCCGCATTGTGGTGCTCAAATAGGCCGCGGGAAATCCCGTTAACCGGATTTCAAATCCTGGAAGGACACCAAACCCATGAAATTTATGCCGACCGCATTGCCTGGGGTAGTGTTGATCGAGCCGAAAATTTTTACGGACGACCGGGGCTTTTTTTTTGAAAGTTATCATCAGCAGCGTTTTGAAGAAAACCATTTGCCCGGCCTGTTTGTGCAGGACAACCACAGTTTGTCCGCCCGCGGCGTAATTCGCGGCCTGCATTATCAGCTCGACCCGGCGGCCCAAGGCAAATTGGTGCGCGTTATCCGCGGAGCGATTTTTGACGTAGCCGTGGATATTCGTCCTGGCAGCAGTACCTACCGGCAATGGTTCGGCACCCGGCTGGACACCCAAAACCGGCACATGCTTTTTATACCGGCGGGCTACGCCCATGGCTTCTGCGCCTTGGAAGATAACACCGAAGTAGCCTACAAGGTTACGGCCCTTTACTCACCGGTCCATGACCGGGGCGTACGCTGGGACGATCCGGATATCGGCATTGCTTGGCCGGAGCCGGGGATACCCTACCGAATTTCAGAAAAAGACCGGGCCCTGCCCCTGTTGCGGGATATCTAGAAAAACTGACCCACATTCGTAACTAGACCGAGAACCATTTCACCGCCAAGGCGCAAAG
>JAAXVQ010000361.1 GCA_013335425.1 Candidatus Firestoneibacteriota bacterium
ACGCGTGGTGTTGTTTTCCTCCGCGGGCCCGGTGAACGGCGAAGGGGTTTGGGCGCAAGACGGCAGGCTGCGCTACCGTTTGGCGAACGCCGGGGAAGGGGAACTCGTGGGCGTTTCAGAGTTGCTGATTCCCGGCGTCCATAACGTGGAAAACGCGTTGGCGGCCGCGGCCCTGGGCTTGGGGCTGGGCCTGCCGGCGGACCGTTTGGCGTACAGCCTCAGGACTTTTGCCGGGGTGCCGCATCGTTTGGAACCCGTGGGGCGCCTCGGCGGGATTTTATTTGTAAACGATTCCAAAGGCACGAACGTGGACGCGGTCAGCAAGGCCCTGCAGAGTTACCGCGAGCCGGTGGTGCTGATTTTGGGCGGGCGGGACAAGCACGGGGATTTTTCAGCTTTGAACGAATTGTTGCGGCAACACGCCCGCGCCGTGGTGGTGATGGGCGAAGCCGCGGGCATCATCGCGCCGCAGATTCAAAACACGGTTCCGGTTCATCGGGAAGACACCTTGGACCGCGCCTTGCGCCGGGCGTATAAGCTGGCGCAAGCCGGGGACGTGGTGCTGCTCTCGCCCGGGTGCGCCAGCTTCGATCAGTTTAAAAATTTCGAAGAACGCGGCGAACGCTTCCGTCAGGAAGTGGGGCGTCTGGCCGAGGAATTGGGGCAGGAGCTCCAATGCCGCTGACCGAACACCGCCAGGGCAATTGGGATTTGACCCTGATGATCCTGGCGTTGGTGCTGGTGGGTTTTGGCCTGCTGATGATCTATTCGGCGTCCTCCATCCTGGCCATGCGCACCTACGGCGATTCCTACTACTTCATCAAACGGCAATTGGTTTGGGCCGGCTTGGGGTTCGGCGGCATGTGGCTTTTGGCCCGCACGCCCTACGGGCGTTTTCGCGGGTGGGTCCTGCCGGGGCTGATCGCCTGCGTGATGCTGCTGCTGGCCGTACTGCTGCTGCCCCTGGGCAAAAGCGTGGGCGGAGCGCGGCGCTGGCTGGCTTTGGGCCCGCTCTCGTTTCAACCCGCGGAAATGCTCAAGCTGGTGCTGGTCGTCTACCTGGCCGATGCGCTGGTGCGCAAGCAGGCGTTGATGCGGGAGTTTTCCAAGGGCGTGGTGCCGCATCTGGTCGTGGCCGGGGGGCTGGCCGGGCTCCTGCTCCTGCAGCCGGACCTGGGCACGGCGGTGATCATTGTCGCCGTCACCGTGGCCATGCTCTTTATCGGCGGTGCGCGCTTGGCGCATTTGTTCGGTTTGGGGCTGGCGGCCCTGCCCGTGGTGTTTTTGTTGATTTTTAAAGTGGCCTATCGCCGGCGCCGCTGGGACGCGTTTTTGGATCCCTGGCAGGACGCGTTGGGCAAGGGGTTTCAGATCGTGCAGTCTTTTCTGGCGTTGGGCTCCGGGGGGTTGTGGGGTCGGGGGTTGTGCGAAAGCCAGCAGAAACTTTTTTATTTGCCCACGCCGCACACGGATTTTATCTACAGCATTGTGGGCGAGGAACTGGGTTTTGCCGGTGCGTTTGCCGTGCTGTTGGTTTTCGGCGGGTTGATATGGAAGGGGTTTTCCATTGCACGAAACTGCCCGGATCGGTTCGGAAAAATGCTGGCCGTGGGCTTAACCATGCTTTTGGGACTGCAGGCCTTCATCAATATCGGCGTGACCACGGGTTTGGTGCCGACCAAGGGAACCACGCTGCCGTTTGTCAGCGCGGGCGGATCGTCTTTGCTTTTTTCCCTGCTGGCCATCGGCATTCTGCTTTCCATTTCCAGCCACGCGGTTCGGGAAGAGGAATAGCGTGGTGGCCCGGGGCGGATGCGCGGTGGTGGGGGGCGGCACCGGCGGGCATATTTTTCCGGCCTTGGCCGTGGCTGCCGAACTTAGGCGCCAGGCTCCGGAGAACCCGATCTATTTTTTAGGCAAGGCCGGGGGGTTGGAAGAGGAGTTGGCGGGTAGGGCCGGTTTGCCTTTTTTCGGTTTGCCGGCCGCCGGCTTGCAGCGGCGCTTATCTTTGCACAACCTGGCTGCGGCGGGGAAAGCCCTGCGCGCTTTTTTTCAGGCGCGTCGTTGGCTGCGGCGCCACGGTGTCCGTTCCGTGTTGGGCACCGGTGGGTTCGTATGCGGGCCCGTGATTTTAGCCGCACGCACCCTGGGGATTTTCACCGTGATTCACGAGAGCAACGTGGTGCCCGGTTTGACCAACCGTTGGTTGGGGCACGTGGCGACGAAGGTGGCGCTGGGGCAAAAGGAAAGTGCCGTAAAATTTCCGGCAAGCAAAACGGTGGTCACGGGTTTTCCCCTGCGACCGGGGCTCGATGCGCCCTCCCGGGACGAAGGTTGCACTTTTTTCGGTTTGGAACCTTCCCGGCCCGTACTTTTTATTTTTCCGGGAAGCTTGGCGGCCCGCAGCATCAACCGCGCCGTAGCCGAAATGTTGCCCCATTTGGCCAAGCGGCTGCCTACCTGGCAGGTGCTCTGGATGACGGGCAAGGCGGATTTTGAGTTCGCGCAGCGCATTCAACGGCAATTAAGCTTGCCCGGCGTGGTCCGGGAATTCATTTACGAGGTGCCCGAGGCCTATGCGGCCGCGGATATCGTGCTTTCCCGGTCCGGGGCCGGAACCTTGGCGGAACTTTCCGCCCTGGGAAAACCTGCGTTGCTGGTACCATATCCTTATGCGACGGGGAACCATCAGATGTATAATGCTCAACTGTTGCAGCGCTCCGGCGCGGCCGTGGCCGTACCCGACCGGGGTTTAAACGGCGAGGTGCTGCTGGCCACGCTGGACGCCATGATCCGCCATCTGCCGTCGCTGCGCGCAGGGGCTGCGGCCGTGCAGGCCGCCTACCCCCGCCACGCGGCGCGGGACCTGGCGCGGCGCATCCCGTTCCGCAACCGGCGGGTCCCACGACGAGGCCATGGCCAGCGGCAC
>JAAXVQ010000362.1 GCA_013335425.1 Candidatus Firestoneibacteriota bacterium
GTTGAATGTTTGGGAAGAAATTGAAAAACGGGAGGCCCAACATATAATTTTGTTGCACAAACTGACCGGACAAATTCAATTTGTGTTTGTGGGCGGGACCATGAGCGGCTTGACCGGTGAAATTCGCATGCAAAAACTGCAAAAATGGGTGGACCAATATGCCCGGCAATTGGAACTGCCTAAGCTGCAAATTTTACAGGCCACCAAGGCCAACGGCGCTTATGGCGCCGCGCTCAAAGCCGCCCGAATTGCGTCTCAAGACGCCGCCCGGACCGGGACAATCGCGCTTGAAAAAGCTGGGGCTTCAACCGGTGTTCGGAAACAAGAGGAAAGCTTGCAGGTTCCAGGCTCAAACGAGCTTCCGGCCGAGGTGTCTCTTAACCCTAAAAAGCCAACGGAAGAATTGAAACGCTTGGAACAAGAGGCGGAATTTGCCTATACGACGGGGGAACGCAAGATTTTTTACCATAATAACGTCCGTTACGAGATTTTACCTGACGGCAGATGGTTCAACTATACCGCCGACGATCCCCGACGGCCTTGGCGGCGGGAAATACTTGAGTTGAGCAGTGAATTGGCCAACCTGCGCTCTTTGTTGCTGGAATATATTAAAAAGCAAAAGCCGGAAAGCCGGGGCTTGATTAACCTGCATAAGCCCCCTTATTCAGCCCAAAATTTCGAATTTTACGCTCAATTGCGGAAAATGTTAAAGGACTCAGAACCCGGATATTCAGAGCTTATTCTTCTCGAAAACAAGCTGAAAAAAGGTTTATTGCTTTTTAAACGATTAATCAACATTCGCAATCAGAATCTTACATTGATTAGACGGGCGGCTGTTGAACGCCAAGATACGGTTGCCGTCGCTAAAGAGATTTTGTTGCGCACCGAGCGCCAACGCATAAATATTGTGACGGGTCATCCATGGGCGGGCGGCCCCCGAGGAACTGCCCAATTGGTGGCTGAATCCTTGGTCAATGCTTTTGAGAGAATTCGGGTGAAGATTTTCAATGTTGGCGGACCTTCGAAAATTGAATTTGCACAGGACGCGCGGATAGAAGAAATCGATGCTTCGGATGCGTATGACCGGGAAACGGATCAGCTGACTTATAGCCCTGGTTATTGGGCTTCGGGCGCGGACGCCGTTATCGGCGTTTTTCAAGACGTCAGTGAAATTGAAGAAAAACCGATTTTTCATACACATTTGGTTCCTTCGACGCAAGGCCTTAATGAGGATTCTGAAACCTATTACCGTCAGGGGGCCAATGTTGATTTGGAGGACCCTTTTGGTACCTTGGTTTTGGATAAGGGATTATTCAATAGTAGCCGGCAAGCCGATGCCTGGACACCGGAAAAACGTCTTGCAGCGAGAAGATTATGGTTGCAAAAAAATGTTGCCCCGGTTGACCAAAAAATGCTGCTCGAAAAGTCTGGCGCTGAAGGTTGGGTACCTGAAAACTCCATTTGGACCTGGGGATATGTTCAAAATACAAAACGGCTTTTCCAAGAAGTGGATTGCCTGAGAACGGCACTATCTAACTCTGCAATACTGAAACAAATACCGTTTCAAGAAACCGGGCGACAGATTGTGATCCATTTGGTGTTCGGGGGGAATTACATGAGCTTATCTCCCCAAGAACTTGCGGATAAAGGGGTTACGGTTTATCATAAAGGAACATGTTATCTCCCTTCCGAAAAAGTAAAATTTCCGATAACCGTAATTCTTCACACTGGGTTAACCAATGCAGGGCTCAAAACGATGATGACAGAACTAACTGGAACCATGCAGCGGGAACCCGGCGGGAAATATTGGACGGGTTTTCCAGCTTTTTTAACCGGCGGGGCATCCTGGTTGGAAGGGATCTCCAGCGGCAATATTTGGTTACACGATAATGTTGACCAGTTGCTGGAAAAGAAGAACTCCATCATTCAATCTACGCTTATACGCTGGCTGGCGATTCGGGAACAGGAAGTTGCCGCACCGCGAACCTGGCGTGAACTTAAAAACGAAGCCGAAAAAATGTTGGAACATTATTTGCTGGGTTCGGACCTGCGCCCGGAAAAATATGCCGACCTTGCCGCTTGGACCAAGGCGGCTCGGGATTATTCCGACGCCATGTTCAAATTCAATTTTGCGGACGATGTCTTGATTCGTTTGGCTCAGGCGCAAGGGCTTTCCGGGAAGGACGAGGGCAAGTCGGAGACCAATGGTATTAGAGCCGGCCCTGCATCCGTCGTTGATCAATATTTGCATCAGAGCGGATTTGCCGAAAAACAGAAATTCTTTTATCGTCTTTACACGCTGCTGGGCGCCGGATTGCTTGAAGTCGTTTATGCGTTTCCGGGGCTTAATGTTTTATTGCAAAACGGTTTGGCGCATTTGGGCTTGACTCGCGCGCTGCCGGCGGAAAGCAAAATGAAACGGATTGTGGTTACAGTTGCTGTTGGACTCCCTGTGGCGGCGCTTTTGGCCCAATGGTTGGGGTTGGCGAGCTTGGCTTTGAGCGTTCCGCTCGTCGCGGCTTGGGCCAATGCCGGGGCGGAGTATTTTGCCCGAGCGCACGCCGGGCGCACGGCGGGGCAACAAGCCCGGCTAAAGTGGCTAGGATTTATTCTAACAGCGTCCTTGTTTGCGCCGGCGATTATTTATGTGGGTGTTTCCGCCTCGACGTTTTTCTGGGCGGCTTTGAGTTCGATGAAGATGAGAGGAATACCGTTGACGAAACCGACGAGATCGGCGCGGCGTTTGTACATCTCGCCACTGATCCAGAGTTGCGAGGCAAGGAAATAGTCGTTGTTCGTGTGACCGTCCCAGTCAATCACGCGGACGGTTTCGGTCGTTTCTTCTGGCCGGTCTGAACTACTTCCTGTCTGACGCGTGCGATCGCGCCGCCGCGCAGAAACGCGGCGGAGGCCAGCCGACACTGTCGTT
>JAAXVQ010000363.1 GCA_013335425.1 Candidatus Firestoneibacteriota bacterium
CGGGTGCTGCGGCAATTTGCCGAAATCGCCCAAACACGCTCAGACGCGCCCATGGCCGAGCGCTGCCTTCACGAAGCGGCGACTTTGAAGCAGAACCTCGCCGAACATGCCTGGGACGGACATTGGTGGCTCAGGGCCTTTTTTGACAACGGCGCTCCCTTAGGTTCGGCGGCAGACACCGAGTGCCGCCTGGACTCCCTGCCGCAAAGTTGGTCCGTCTTGTCCGGCGCCGGAGATCCCCAACGCAACCAAGAAGCCCTGCGGGGCGTGGAGCAGCTCTTGGTAAAACCCGAGGCCGGTTTGATCGAGCTCTTCGACCCGCCCTTTGACAAAACCGAACACGACCCCGGCTACATCCGCGGTTATGCGCCCGGGGTGCGCGAAAACGGCGGACAGTACACCCACGCAGCGGTCTGGGCCGCCATGGCCGTAGCCGCGCTGGGTCAAGGGACCAAGGCCTGGTCTTGGCTGAATTTGCTCAATCCCGTAGCCCATACCGACACCCCTGAAAAAGCCGCAATCTACCAAACCGAGCCCTATGTGCTGGCCGGAGACGTTTACGCACGGTCACCCTACACAGGCCGGGGCGGATGGACTTGGTACACGGGCTCGGCCGGCTGGATGTATCAGGGTATTTTAGAATCCCTGCTGGGGTTAAAATTGGAAGTGGACCAACTGTCGTTCACACCCTGCTGGCCGGAAACCTGGGCCTCGTTCCAAGTACATTACCGTTACCGGGAAACGGTCTATCACATCACCATCTTCCCCCACGAGCAGGCTGTCACCCAGGTACGGGTGGACCAAACCGAACAAGCCGAACCCCGCCTGCATTTGCTTGACGACCGGCGGGAGCATTGGGTGGAATTTCGTTGTCCGAAATCTCTCCCACCGCCCTTGGGATGATCGAACAACATATTTTTCGGTCGGTACCGTTTCGAAAAGGCCGAGCCGGCGTGGAAGCCGGCCCCTACGGGTATTTGCGCACCGCGTCCATTTCGGTGCCCGGCATTTACGACAAATGCATTTAACCCCAGCCCCTGCAAACCAATTGCACCAGGTCCTTTAAAAAGATGAAAAAATCTACGTTTAAAAATCGATGGCGCCGATACTAAAAGCAGTTCCCGGATCCGGCTTAACCAAGCCTCCGCGCCGGCTGGACCTACGCGGCAAAAACGTGGTCGCACAGGGGCGATGACTATGGTGTCCCTAAATCCCGGGGTAACGCTGGCTTGTCTGTTGATGGTTTCCGTCAACCTTTACTCCGGACTCTATCACCTGTTTTTATATTTTCATTTACGCGAGTCAAAGGAAAACCTGGCGTTTGCCTGCCTGTGTTTTTCCATCACGCTGTATCTCTTCGCGTGCGCGGGCCTGTATCACGCCTCCGGCCTGGCTGAAGGGGTCATGTTTCAAAGACTGCAATTGGGATCCATCAGCCTCATCAGCACCCTCATGGTTTGGTTCGTAGGCATCATCACCGGGCAAAAACACAATCGCGTCCTCCAGGGTCTGATCGTTTTGTTCCTCTTCTCCCACCTGCTGATCTTCGTCCAACACCCGGGGTTCACGCCCTCGCTGCTGACCCCGGCCATTAAAGATATTCACCTGGGCTCCGGCTTGACCATCAAGTACTTCGAGAGCGAGGTCGGGGCCGCCTATGCGCTGCTGATAGCCATTTCATCTTTGTCCTATGTCTATCTCTTCGTCCTGCTGTTTCGGCATCTCCCGCGGGAGCGCAGGCAAGGATTGATCATCTTGAGCTTGCTGGGATATTTCGGGGGCATGATCAACGACTCGCTGGTGGCGGAAAGGTTTTACCCGTTCATTTACCTCAGCGAATACACTTTCCTGGCGCTGGTGCTCTCCATGGCTTACCTGCTCCTCCGCCGCCATGTCGACCTCCAAGCCGCCATTCAAACGCTCAACCGCAACTTGGAACAAAAGGTCAGTGACAGGACCGCCAGAATCGACGAACTCAACATCGAACTCCAACGAAAATCCGACTTCACCGAGCGGATCATCGAGAAGGTCCCCTTTGCGCTGGTTTTGGTCCGGGAGGACGGGTTCATCCTGCGCGCCAATGAAACCGCGCGTAATTTGCTGCATTCAACGGCCGGGGAAATCGTAGGGCAAAATTGGCGGCAATTCCTTACCCGCCCTTCATGGCCCGCGGCTGGGGCGTCGGAAGAAACCGTCGTTAAAACGCTGGGAGGAGACACGTTCCCGGTCATTCTTTCCGTCATCCCGGTGTGCCTCAACGGCGAGAACGTGTTCATCAACGCTTTTCTCGATCTTACCGAACTCAAACAGGTGGAGATGCAGTTGCGGCAGGCGCAGAAATTGGAAGCCATCGGCACACTGGCCGGCGGTATCGCTCACGATTTCAACAACATCCTGGGCGGCATCCTGGGCGGGTTGTCCCTGTTGGCGCTCCACTTTGGGGAGGCCGGCGAGAACCATCGGGACATTTTGGACATGAAGGCGCTGGTGCAGCGCGGCGCCGACCTGACCAAACGGCTGCTGGGCTTTGCGCGCCGCGGCAAATATAACGTCAAGCCCCTCGACCTGGGGCACGTCATCGGCATGACCTCCACCCTTTTCGGGCACATGCGCAAGGACATTGTCATCCAACGCGAGCTCGCGCCGGATTTGCAGGCCGTTTTAATGGACCATGCCCAATTGGAGCAAGTGCTGCTGAACCTCTTCATCAACGCCGGCCAGGCCATGCCCGAGGGCGGGAAAATCACCCTCACCGCGGTCAATGCGCCTCTCGAAAAAGACGCTTCCCTGCCTGCTGCGGCGCATGGCCGGTTCGTCAAACTCGTGGTGGCGGACACCGGGGTCGGCATGGACACAGCCACCCAAGCGCGGATCTTCGAACCGTTTTTTACCACCAAAGAACCCGGGCAAGGAACCGGGCTCGGCCTG
>JAAXVQ010000036.1:0-4752 GCA_013335425.1 Candidatus Firestoneibacteriota bacterium
AAAGGGAGAAGCGGCGTCATGTTGAAGGAACGGACTAAATTGCTCTTTGTCTGCGGCTCGCTGGTGGGGGGCGGTGCGGAAAAAATCCTGGCCTATTTGGTGAACCATTTCGACAAGACGCGTTACGAAGTCAAACTGATCATCTTGGAGAGGAAACTGGATTACCTCAAGGAGATCGATCCGGCCATCAGCCTGGAGTGCCTGGACAAAACTTCCTGGCGCGGTATGTTCAAAATCGTCTTCGAGCTGAGCCGGCGGATGCGCAGCTATCGTCCCGTGGCCGTTGTCGGCGTTTTGAATTATGTAAACATCGTAATCATGCTCGCGAAAATGATTTCGGGAGTCCGTCCCCGGATGATCCTCTGCGAGCATTTGCACTTGCATAATTATTTTCCCAAGACCTTGTTCGGTCACGTTAAAAAAGCGTTGATGCGCTTTACCTTTCGGCGCGCAGACGCGATTGTGACTGTTTCCGCGAGCATGAAAGCCAATTTGGAGGAGGAATACGGCATCAACCCCGCTCAGGTTCAGGTCATCTATAATCCGATACCGATTGATGAAATCGTGGAAAAAAGCCGCGCCCAGGTCGAACATCCTTTTTTTGAGGCGGGCAAATACACGGTGGTCATTTCCGCCGGTCGGTTGGTGAAACAAAAGCGTTTTGATCGGTTGCTGCTCGCGTTTTCCCGGGCCAAAGAGAAGCGCCCCGATCTCCGCCTGATCATTTTAGGCAAAGGCGAATTGGAAAAGGATTTAAAGGAAATGGCTGCGTTTCTCGGCGTGGAAAATGAAGTGGCGTTTGTCGGGTTTCAGGCAAATCCCTACGGCTGGCTTGCCCAGGCGCATATGTTCGCCATGTCTTCCGAGCGGGAAGGGTTTCCCAACGTCCTGATCGAGGCCATGGCGTGCGGCGTCCCCCTGATTTCCACGGACTGCTTGTCGGGGCCCAACGAGATTATTGACCCGGGCAAGAGCGGCTTACTGGTGCCGGAGGACAAACCGGAAGCTCTGACCGCAGCCTTGCTGACGTTGGCCGGTGATGACGGGCTGCGCCGGAAATTCTCCGAGGCCGGCAGGCGTTTCGCGGATAATTTTCGGGTTGAAAAAGTCCTGCCGCTGTATGAAAAGATTTGCGGGTTTTAAGACGTTCGGTGAGGGTTGCCCAAGGTTGGGCGGGAAAGGAGCAGCATGAAAAAAATTCTTAAACGGTTGTTGCCGTGGGTGCTTTACCATACGGGCGTTCTTCGGCGGCTTCGTCCGGGGCGGGCGCGGGGCGCTCATGGGGGGCGTTTCCTTATCCTGATGTATCATCGGGTTATTGCGGAGACCGGCTATTTTAAGTCTTTGTGCGTGTCCCCGCAGCACTTTGCCCGGCAGATCCGCTACTTGAAGGAAAATTTCAGCATCGTGACTTTGGAGGAAGCGGCCCAGCGGCTGAAATCCGGAGACTTGCCGGACGAGGATCAGGTCGTGATCACTTTTGACGACGGCTACCAGGACAATTATACGCATGCGTTTCCCGTGCTGAGGCAAGCCGGGGTTCCGGCCACCATCTTTTTGACGGCCGGGCACATTAATAATGACCGGATATTTTGGTGGGACAGGGTGGAACGTTTGGCGGGTACGTTGCCACCCGGGAAAACTTCCCTGAAGTTGCCGGAGGAACTCTATCCGCCTGAACTTCGGGAGGCGGTACGCAAGCTGGTGGCCGGCGCTCCGGAGCGCTCCCGGCCTTGGATTCAGGCCGTGGTGGCATTTTTAAAAACGATCCCGGATGAAAAAAAACATGCTATTTTGGATGATCTGGAGTCGCAGGCCACGGTGCCTCCGGCAAAGCCTAGTCCGCCCAGTTTGACTTGGGACCAAGTGCGTGAAATGGCGCAAGGCGGCATTGATTTCGGGAGCCATACGTTCAATCACCCCATTATGACCCAAGTAACCCCGGAGCAAGCGCGGGTTGAACTGAGCGCCTCCAAACGCGAGATTGAAAAGCACCTGGACCGGCCGGTCCGCTATTTTGCCTATCCCAACGGCATGGAAACTGATTTCAATGCCATGACCGAACGGGTTTTGCAGGATTGCGGCTATGAGGGCGCGTGCTTGGCTTATGGCGGCCCCAATGACGCCTCCGTCAGCCCTTGGGCGATCAAAAGGGAATATATCGGCGATTTTGATATACCGACTTTTGCTTATCGCTTATCGCGGGTTTTGGCTTCGTCGGGAAAATGAGCGGACAACCATGAAGATCCTGCAGATCAACAAATTTCTTTATCCCAAGGGCGGCGATGCCATCAGCATGCTCAATACCGGGCGCCTGCTGGCGGAACGGGGTCATGCCGTCGAGTACTGGGGCATGCGGCATCCGGCCAATCCCGTCTACCCGCACAGCGAGTGCTTCGTGGACGAGGTGGACTATCACGGCCGGCTCACGCTGCGTCAGACCCTCCGCCAGAGCGGGCAGCTTTTATACTCCCTGGAGGCCAAAGCCAAGGTCGAGGCCATGGTTCGCGCCACCAAGCCGGATATCGTGCATCTGCATAATTTCGCCCACCAATTGTCGCCGTCCATTCTTCCTGTTTTTAGAAAACACCGTCTGCCGGTCGTGATGACCATGCATGATTTTAAATTGGTCTGTCCGGTTTATACGCTGCTCGCGGGTGGGCATTTCTGCCAACAATGCCGACAGGGCCGATACTACCGGTGCACGCTCAACAAATGCGCCAAAGGGTCCTATGCCAAAAGCCTGCTCAATACGGTGGAAATGTATCTGCACCACCGGTTTTTGCATCTGTATGATTTGATCGATATTTATATTTCGCCCAGCCGGTTCATGCAACGGACCATGCAGGAGATGGGCTTTCGCGGCGAGATTCAATATTTGCCTAATTTCATAAATTTGAACCTTTATCCCGCCCCGACGCCTTCCGAACAGCGGGCGTTTGTTTATTTTGGCCGTTTGGACGAGGGTAAAGGATTGGAGACGTTGTTGGCGGCCGCCCAGGACATTCCGGCCCCGTTGAAAATTATCGGCGACGGCCCTTTGCGGGAAAAACTCGAACAAGTTGCCCGACCACACGGCCGGATACGCTTTTTGGGCTACCTCCAGGGCGAGGCTTTACGGCGCGAGATCAGGGAGAGCTTGGCCGTGATTCAGCCTTCGGAGCTCAATGAAAATAATCCGCTGAGCGTCCTGGAAGCATTTGCTCTGGGGCGTCCGGTAATCGGGTCCAACATGGGCGGCATACCGGAGTTGGTGAAAGACGGGGAAACCGGGTTGGTTTATCCCGCCAAAGAGGCCGGGGAACTCAAACAACGCATGCTGCGGCTGCAGGCGGATCCGCAGAGCGCGGCGGCGATGGGCAAGTCCGCCCGGGGTTTGATTGAACGTGAATTCAGTGAAGAAACGTATTATCGCGGTCTGATGAAATTGTACCAACAAGCCATTTCCAAATACAGTTAAGGAGCACGCCCGTGGAAGCAGCCGTTATTACTACGTATCGATGCAATGCCAAGTGTCACATGTGCAATATTTGGCAGTACCCAACGAAGCTTGCGGAAGAGTTCAAACCGGAACTGTTGACCAAGTTGCCGGCTTTGGACTTTTGCAACCTCACCGGCGGGGAACCTTGCCTGCGCGAGGATCTGGAAGAGATCGTGCGCGTGGTGAGGACCAAGGCTAAGCGCGTGGTCATCAGCACCAATGGGTTTTATACGGATAAGTTGCTGGCGTTGAGCGCCAAGTTCCCCGGTTTGGGATTCCGCATCAGCCTGGAGGGGCTGCCCGCGGCCAATGATGAGCTGCGGGGCCTGAAGGACGGGTTTGATCACGGCATCCGCAGCCTGTTGGAATTGCGCCGGGCGGGGGTCAAAGACATAGGGTTCGGCATTACGGTTTCGGACCGCAACCATCGCGACATGCTGGAACTTTATCAATTGGCCGAGGCCATGGGCTTGGAGTTCGCCACGGCCGCGATTCATAACTCGTATTATTTCCATAAGCTGGACAACCGCATTGGGAAACAAGCCGAGGTAGGGGAGTCGTTCCGTCAACTCATCGAGGAATTGTTGCGGAGCAAGCGGATGAAAAATTGGTTTCGGGCTTACTTCAATCACGGCTTGATCCGCTATATTCAGGGCAAACCGAGGCTGTTGCCCTGCGGTGCCGGGCAGGACATGTTTTTTGTAAATCCCCTGGGCAAGCTGTTGCCCTGCAATGGTTTGGAAAAAGACGGAGACGACCAAATCCTGGGAGACCTCAACACCCAGAGCTTCACCGATATCTGGGACGGCGAAAAAGCCCGGTCCTGGCGGGCCCATGTGTCCGGGTGTCCTCGAAATTGCTGGATGATCGGCACGGCTTCGCCGGCCATGAAACAGAATTTAAGCCGAGTACTCCCCTGGGTTATACGGCACCGGTTGCAAGCCCTGTTGGGGAAACGCTATGTCGACTGCTGAGTCCAAACCCAGGAGCGCTGTTTCTCCGGCGAACACACCACGCAGTCCGCAGGTGGTGTTTTTAGGGCTGCGCGGTTTTCCGGAAGTACAGGGCGGTGTTGAAAAGCATTGCGAACATTTGACGCCGGAATTGGTCCGTCTGGGTTGTCGAGTCACGGTGCTGACGCGCCGGCCGTATGTCCGCCCCGAGCTTACGACCTACCAAGGCGTGTCGCTGCGGGCTTTGCCGGCCGTGCGTCAAAGTTCGTTGGAGGCGTTGCTGCATACGTTTCTGGGTGTGCTCGCGGCCCGGCGGTT
>JAAXVQ010000036.1:4762-11009 GCA_013335425.1 Candidatus Firestoneibacteriota bacterium
TTGGTCCGGCTTTATGGACGCCCTTGGCGCGTTTGTTGGGAATGCGGATTGTGGTGACCCATCATGGCCCTGATTATGAACGCACCAAATGGGGCGTCTTGGCCAAGACCATGCTTCGGCTCGGTGAACGCTGGGGCGTGAAATTCGCGCACGAGGTGATCACCATAGCGCCGAACATTGCGGCGAAGTTGGAAGCTCGTTTTCACCGCCGTGTAAAAGTGATTCCCAACGGTGTGGATCTGCCGAAAGCCCGGTCCACGCAGGCGGCTTTAAAAAAGTACGGCCTTACTTCACAGAAGTATTTTTTAGCTGTGGGAAGGTATGTTCCGGAAAAAAACTTTTGCGACCTGATTGAGGCTTATCAGCACTTAATGGCCTCTCCGGGGGGCCGTCGGCTGGCGGGATGGAAGTTGGTGATTGCCGGACGGGCTGATCACGAGAGCGCCTATAGCCGGCGCATTCAGGAAATGGCCGCAGCCGTACCGGGCGTGGTTTTAACGGGTTTTATCACCGGCCCTCCATTGGAGGAACTCTACCATCACGCTGGACTTTTTGTCCTACCTTCGAGTTATGAGGGGTTGCCCTTGGTGCTGCTGGAAGCTTTAAGCTACGGACTGCCCTGTGTGATGTCGGATATCCCGGCCAACCGGGCCGTTAAGATCGGGCTGGAAAATGAGCGCTATTTTTCACCCGGCGATATTGCCGGACTAACCCGGCGGCTGGCGCAATGGGCGAAACCCACCACCGCCCGTCAGCGCCAATTATGGCGCAGCCATTTGCTGGAGCACTATGCTTGGCGCAAGATCGCGGCTCAAACCCTGGCTGTTTATAAAGGGATACTTGAATAGGCAAGGTACTTCCCGCAGGGATGGGGCAAATCTAACTTTGGAAAAAACCATGAAACCACGAATTTGTTTGATCAGTGAAGCCCTTTGGGAACCCTTTGATGAGGGCATGAAGGTTTTTAGCCTGCATCTGGCCCGCTATTTCTCGAAAAATTACGATTTTTTAGGCATCACCAACCAGGGCGAGGATAGGGTCGAGCTCAAGGTGCGCACCTTGGAGTTTTCCAAAATGATGGGATCGCGGGATCTGACCCGCACGTTACGGGCGTTTTCGCCGGAAGTTCTGGTATATCTTCCTTGGGCTTCGGTTACCACCAACAGCTTTTTGCGCGCCTGGCGTTTGAAGCGCATGTTGCCGGGAACGCCCCTGGTCTTGATCGGACTACAGGCCAGGCGTCACGGAACCTTAGGTCGATGGCTGATCAGGCACGCACCGGTTGACCAACTATTGGTGCAAGGACAGTCTTCCGCGGCTTATTTTCGAAATTTGGGTCGTTCAACCCGGCAGATTCCCTCGGGCGTGGATCTGGCGCGATACCGTCCGGTCAATGCCCGGGAGAAGGCCGAGTTGCGCAAGAAGCACCGTATTCCGGCCAAAGTCAGACTGCTGAGCCATGTGGGCCACCTGCGCGCTTCACGCAATACGGAAATGCTCCGAGCCGCTGCCCGGCGTCCGGGTTGGCAAGTTCTGATGATCGCCAGCAGTCATGCCCAACCTGACCTAGCCTTGAAAGCGAGTTTGCAGCAAGCCGGGATCGAGGTCCGCTTGGAATTTATCGAGAAGATGGAAGAAATCTATCAAATTTCGGACGCTTACTTATTTCCCGTGATGGACGAGCAGGGCGCCATTGGGATGCCCTTGACAGTGCTGGAAGCCTTGGCTTGCGATACCCCGGTCATCAGCAGCGCGTTTGGCGCGCTTCCGGATATCCTGGCCGCCTCGGAGGTTGTTTATTTCATTAAAGATACTGCTGATTTGGAAAGCGCCATGCATGCCTTGGAAAAAGGCGTGCCTCGCGGAGTTGCGCGTGCTTTGGCGCAGCCTTATGCCTGGGAAAAAATTTTTGATACCTATCTCAAAGGAGCCTTGGGCCGATGAGTGAAACCGGAACCGGGGAAATCGCCTGATGCCTTCGAAAATTTTGTGTCTTTCGGGCATGGACGGGACGGGGAAAACCACCCAAGCCCAGGAATTGGTCCGGCAATGCCGGGCGGCAGGCTATCGGGCTGGTTACCTTTGGGCGCGCTGGGAGCCGTTTTTCCTGCGTCCGATCATTGAAAGGTATTTTAAAAAGAAAAACATTTCCGGTCGGGCGGGAACGGATTTTAAGCAGGCCTCCCAGGCGAAAGCCAAGATGCTCCAACGCGTTTGGGTCCGCCGGGCGTGGCGCTGGTTTTCCATTTTGGATTATTGGCTTACCAAGCGTCCGCGCATTTTTTGGGCCGCGCGGAAATGGGACATTCTCATCCTGGACCGTTACGTTTATGATTTTGCCATCGATCAGGCTTTGAATTCCGGGATTTCTCCGGCAGAGATGGCGGCGGACTTGGAGAAACGGATCTTCAAGTTTTTTCCCAGGCCGGATAGGACCTTGGTGCTGTTGCTTTCCGCCGAAGAAGGTTCGCGCCGCAAGCAAGACGGCACCGGCGTCGGCTATTTGCAGGCGCGCAATGCCTATTATCAGGCGCTGGTCCATTGTCCGGGGGCCATCGGGGTTGATGCTTCGGGGACGATACCCGAAGTACAAAGCGCGATTTGGCAGCAAATCCAACCTTGGCTGCGGGAGGCCTAGTTCATGCTGAAACGAAAATTGTTGATTATTGGAATCGACGGCATGGACCCGGTCCTGCTGGCGCGTTTTCAAGACCGCTTGCCCAACCTGAAAGCCTTGGTGCAAGCCACGGGGCAGGTCCATTATGAATCCGTCTTTCCGCCGGACTCGGTTCCGGCCTGGATGTCCTTCTTCACCGGCAAAAATCCTGCCGAACACGGTATTCTGGAATACAACGACTATGTCGCTTCACAGAAGCACGCCGAGGTTCCTTTGGACCGCGTGCAAGGAAGTTCTTTTTGGGACTTGGCCGGCGGCGCCGGCTTGCGGGTGGCCGTACTTAACCCGTTTTTGGCATATCCGCCCTGGCCCGTGACGGGTTTCATGGCGAGCGGGCCCGCCTTCGTGACCGGGGAAGTGCAGGGGTTTCCCGAGGAGTATAGGCGTCGTCATCAGTTGCCTTTCATGGGCGGTTACGCTGATTTTCCCGGTGAACAGGAGTTGGCCGGTTTTTTGGATCAAGCAGAGCGCGATACCCGCGAGCTGGCGGCCTACGCCAACCAGGTTTGGGAGGACATTCAACCGGATCTCGCGTTCGTATCTTTTTTAACCCTCGACCGCATTAAGCATTTTATCTGGCGTTATTGTGATCCGCAGGATCCCACCTATCCCGGTCCCACCGCTTTTTCGGATGCGGTTTTTAAATTCTACCTTCTGTTGGATGAGATCGTGGGATCCCTGCGGGCCAAGGCGGGCAAGGACGTCAATGTCCTGGTGATGAGCGACCATGGCCATGGCAGGCGCTGCACGAGCCTGATCAACGTCAACGAAATCCTGCGACGTCAAAACCTTCTGGTATGCCAAGGGGGGGCACAGGTGTTTTCCAGCCGGCGACTGTTTGAAAAGGCTAAAAATTTGGTCCTGGTTTATGCGCATCGGTGGCATCTGGAGCGTCTCCTGCAAAAAGTAGCCAAACGCATACCGAATAAAAAGGCGCTCAAACGCGGCGATCACATTATCGACAAGGAAAAAAGCGCCGCTTATCTCTCGGACTTTGACGGCGCCAATCCCTTTGGCGGGATTTGTTTGAACGCTTCTGCGTATGGCGCCGGTGATTATGAGTCCCTACGCACGAAAATTATTGAATTGCTGGTGAACCTTCATCAACCGGCCGGGATCAAATATGCAGTGGTGAAATGGGCAAAACGGCGGGAGGAAGTTTATGCAGGGCCGTATTTGTCCAAATATCCGGATGTGGTTTTTGAACTGGAGGCCGAATACGGCGTCAACTGGTCGCTGTTCGCGGAGGCGGTGGTGCCGAATCCTCGGCATCGCACACTTTCGGGCGGACATCTTAAGCCGGGCGTGCTGTTGGTATCCAGCTCGGAAATGTCGCGGGATTTGGACAGGTTGGAAAATCCCATGACGCTTCACCGGCATGTCCTTTCCTGGATGGGTCTGCGGGATGCTTAAAGACGATGCAACTTCCCGGGAGGGGCGCGGTTCCGGGAATACGGCTGAAGCGCTCAAACCGGTACCCGCTGCCTGGTTGACATGGCTGCGGATTTCGGCCATATGCTTAGTGCTGCTGTTTGCCTTCGTTGGTCTTTACCGCTTTAAAAGCAAAATGGGCATTGATTTGTTCAGGTCGTTTTCTCTCAAGAAGATGTTCCATCTGCGCGCGGTGCATGCTGAAATCCGTCGGGCTTTGGGCCCTCCCACACCCGGACTTTTGATTTCAGATACGTTTCAGAGATCTTGGATTGCACCCGAATTGGCTTCGTTTTGGAGCCGGATTCCGGGGGCCGCCGCTTATGCGTACGGCAAGACTGTCGAGGGGGATGAATCTTGTCTGAAGGTGGAAAATCGCAATACCGGGGATTGGACATATGTCTATGAAGAATATTTCCCGGTAACCCCGGGTGACAAATTTGCCTACGAGGGGCGTTTTCAAACAGATCCGGGCGTAGGCGTCAGTTTCGGCATTATTTTATATGCCCGCGATGGACGCGCTTTGGACTGGAAGTACGCCGATAGCGGAGAAATAGAAACCCTGACCTGGCTGGTCCGACAAAGGGAGTTTGCCGTACCTGCCGGGATCGATTCAATCAGGTTTTATATATCCGGCTCCGGCAGGGGGAAATGTTGGTTTACCCGGGCTAAATTCCGGAAGCTCGCCTCGGGAAGCCATGGGGACGGGGAACAAGGAAGTTTTCTACAATGAATTTTAAAGGGTTGAGAGGTTTTGACAAAAATGAAACCGAATTCAAATGAAAAAACAGCGGCACTTCATGACCTTGCACGGGGGGCCGAAGGTTTCGGTCCACCGGCAGTTGACATCTCGTTTTTCAAAGGCGAATCCAATGTCTTTAAGCTTAGGGGGCGGGCAAGGATCATGAGTCGTTACCAAATTTTACCAGCCGACCCCACCCGCGACGAACAGGGGATGTTGGGCGTTTTAAACCGGAATTTGCTGCACACGACCCCGGAGCGCTTAAAATGGAATCAAGCCGGCGGCGCCCGCTGGTGGCTCGCTCGGGAGCAAGAGTCTCAAACGATAGTCGGCATCTGCGGGCTGATTCCCCGTCGATTCAGCTTGGCGGGGAAAATGGTTAAAGCCGGGGTAGCCATTGATTTGGCGGTGGATCAAGCCCATCGGGGATTCGGGCTGGCGACTCAATTGGAAAAAGAGAGCCTGGCGGCCATGCAGGACTTGGGCTATGTACTGCTTTATGCAGTTCCCAATGAGAATTCCGAACCGGTTTTGAGCAAGGTCGGTTACCGGCACCTGGGTGCCCTGCCGCGCTACACCAAAATTATGAGAACACAATACCAGACCGATGTTTTTTTGCCTCCGCAGAAATTGACCCGCCACCTGGCTAAGCCGCTGGATTGGATGCTGGCGAAGGTTTCACCGGAGCGAGGTTTTCAGCGCCTCCCCGGCTGGTCGGTGGAAATGCCGGCGCGCTTGGACGGGCGATTTGACCGATTGTGGGAGCAAGCCGTAAGTCGCCATGCCGTCTTGGGGGAGCGGACGAGTGCGTTTTTAAAATGGCGGTATGCGGATGCACCCGAGCAGGCGTATAAAATTTTTGCAGTTTGCAATCCGGACCGGGAGCTGGCCGGATATGTGGTGTATTACTTGCGTGAAAATATTTGCCGGATTGCCGATATTTTTTGCCGGGATGAGGGTGCATCGTTGCATTGTCTTATGTCCGAGTTCTTAAAAAGGGCGCGTTCTGAGGGGGTGTTCTCGGTAACCACCCGCTACCTGGGGAACAGCCTCCTGGCCCGCAGGCTGAAACACTTTGGTTTTTCACTGCGTTCGGGCGGTGCCTCGCGGGTGATCGTTTACCAAAATCCGGCGGCGAATTCCGCGATGCCTGCCGCCGGGGTTTCCGTCTGGTACTTTTTAGACGGCGATAACGATATTTAACGTCCCTGCCTGCCGCGGCGGCTAGGCGGATGGGTGGGGCGGTTTCATGGCCAATAAGCGGATACCCAACCACTGCTTGCAAGGGAAGGCACCGCTGAGGAAGCGGCGCAAACGAAACGGCAGCTTGCCCAGCAGGTCTTCGATCCAGAGAATGGCCTGAATCGGCACCCGCGGAACCTCTTCTTGCGGGTGCC
>JAAXVQ010000037.1:0-1768 GCA_013335425.1 Candidatus Firestoneibacteriota bacterium
CATAGGCCAAAGAGGTCCCGGCAAAAAGCATGTTCGCCTGATCCGCGAGCGCCGTCCCCGCCGGCAGCGGCTCTGCGTTTTTTTCCGCGGGAAACGATTCACCGGTTAAAGCCGCTTCGTCGCATTTCATGGCGTGGCTTTCAAGCAACCGGGCATCGGCCGGAATTCTGTCCCCGGCTTCCAAGACCAGGATATCTCCCGGAACGAGGGACTGTGAGGGGACCTCCTCCTCCCGCCCTTCCCGCAGGACGGTGATGGAGGGTGTGATCATTTTTTTTAAAGCGTCCAAGGCCTTTTCGGCGCGGTATTCCTGGGCGAACCCCAGGATGGAGACGAAGAGGACGATGAGGCTGATGATGCCGGCGTCTACGTACTCGCCGACCAAAAGGGAAAGGACGCACGCCGTAAGCAAAACGACGGTTAAAAGGTTTTGAAATTGGCGCAGGAAAATTTTAAAAGGGGAAATCTTTTTTTCTTGGGTGAGACGGTTGGGGCCGTACTTCGCCAGGCGGAGTTGCGCCTCCCGGGCGGTCAGGCCGGAGCGTTCAGCGACGCCCCAGGCTTTCAAAATTTGCACGGTCGTTTGCGCGTGCCAGGGGAGTTCTGCCATGGGGTCTCCGAAAACGTGGGGATGCCGGCTGAAAAATCCGGGACTACCTGCGGCAGACGGTGAACGCCTGTTCGAGCTTGAGCAGCATTTCTTTTTCCTGCGGAGAAATTTTCCCCAAGCCCAGAAATCCGCCGCTGCTCTTGGCCACAAGACCGGCGGGGGCCAAGAGCTCGTGCTTGAAGCGCCGAATTTCATCATCACTCAGTTTACCGCAGGTGCCCGCCACATAGTGCTGCCAAGCTTCAAATAACGTCTCAGGCGGTTTGCGTTTCAACCAGTGTTCCAGCAAAGCATAATCAATGTCGGCCGGGTTCCAGCCCAGTTGGCCTACGGCAGCCAACGCCGCTTTTTTTTCAGCCGCATCCACGCGGCCGTCCGCCCAAGCGATCATGATGCAGGGGACTAAAGCCAGGGAGGCGAGTGTGTCGGGGCGGATGTTCAAATCAACCAGTTTTTGCAAAATGACGTCATCGTGGATGCCGGAAATCGAGCGCAAAGATTCCTTGGTCTCTTCCATTTTTTTTAATTGTTCCTGTTTTTTCAGGAGTTCCCGACTTTGGGAATGAAAGAAGAGGTTTTCCAATTTTGACATAAAAAAGTTCCTCCTGCAGTTCCAATAATAATGCGCTGCGGTTTAGGGTGACGGCAGCGACATGGTTAGGCTACCATAATTACCCGTCGAGCGCAACTCGGTTAGAACGCGGTTTAAAGCCGCGTCGAGACGATCACCGCAGGGCGGCCACAGCGGCCAACCAGGCTTGGATTTGGCGCTCCCAGAGTTGCTGCTCACGCTTGGGCTGCACCTCGGCAAGGGTGAGTTGTCCTTGCCGCCAGGTCAAATAAGCCTCCAGGGTTTTGGCAACGCCCCACTGCCGCTCCAAAGTTTGCTTGCGCCTCAGCTTAAGTTCGGGGCTTAGGTCGTCGTCGCGTTCCAGGTTGGCCCGCAGTTCCTGAAAGCGGCGCTATACCAGATCAAGCTGAGGGCTGATTACCAGGAAGATTACATGGAAAACAGCATCAGCCAGATCAACGGCGAAATTTCAAATGCCGGTTCTCCCATCGCAGAGGTCCTGCATTCCATCCAGGCTGAACTTTACTGGCGTTATTACCAGGGCAACCGGCACAAATTCCTGGACCGGACCGCCGTCAACAGCCCGG
>JAAXVQ010000037.1:1778-10985 GCA_013335425.1 Candidatus Firestoneibacteriota bacterium
GCCACGCATCGACGGCAAACCAGAATTCGCGTTGAGCGCCCTGCAAGCGGGGCGCGCGGGCCGGGAGGGTTTGGACGTATTGCTCCGACCAGGCGAGCAAACGCGGTTCCAAATCCGCCCGCTGGCGCTCCAAGGCGAGCAACTGCAGGGAAACGGCATTGGAATGTTCCAAATGGCGTTCGGCTGTTGAACGCCAAAACGGGTTCCACCAATTATGGTCTTCGCGGTCCGGATTGAAACGGGCCTCCCAAGCCAAGTTTTCCGATTCCAAATGAGCGATGCGCTGCAGCAGCCGGTTCCAGGTTTCCAGCCCCTGGGCCAGGACGGAATCGGAATAAGCCTCGACCGACGCCTCGGCCGGCTCTGACGGCGTTTCCGCAGCGCCTGAAATCGCGGCGCTCCAGGCGGCGGTCGGCGCCCATCCCCAGCCCAAGGCGAGCACGGCCAGCCAAAGGTTCTTCATCCGCGTCCTCCGGCGGGAGCATCCAAATCGTATTTCTGCAATTTATACTGCAAGGTGCTGCGCTGTATGCCCAGCAACTTGGCGGCCTGCGCCTGGACTCCGTCGCATTGGGCCAAAGCCTCCCGGATAAGGCGTTTTTCCACGGTCTCCAGAATCCGGGGCAGGTTGTGTTCGCCCAGGCGCGTTTCCTCGGCAGGGCGGGCCAAAGCGGCGTCCACCCGCAGCATGTCGCCGGGGGACAAAAGCACGGCGCGCTCGATGATGTTTTGCAGTTCCCGCACGTTCCCGGGCCAGGGATACTCGCGCAGCAGGCGCTCGGCGAAGCGGGAGAGCGTCAGGGTTCGGCCTTGGGATTTTTTCTCCAGAAAATGGCGCGCCAAGGCCAGTACGTCGTCGCCGCGCTCGCGCAAAGGCGGCAGGGCGATGGGGAAGACGTTCAGCCGCCAGAATAAATCCTCGCGGAAAGTGCGCGCCCCAACCATTTGCGGCAGGTCCCGGTGCGTGGCCGCGACGACCCGGACTTTGACGGTCAACGACTCGTTGCCGCCGACGCGCTCAAACGTCCGGCTCTCGAGGAAGCGGAGCAGTTTGACCTGGACTTCCAGCGGGATCTCTCCCAATTCGTCGAGGAAGAGCGTTCCGTGGTCCGCCAGCTCCAGCCGGCCTTTGCGCTGCGCGGTTGCGCCGGTGAAAGCGCCGCGCTCATGCCCGAACAGTTCGCTCTCGATCAGGTTCTGGCTGTAGGCGGCGCAATGCACGGTGATGAACGGCCCCTGGGCTTGGGGGCTTAAGTTGTGCAGGGTATGGGCCACGAGTTCTTTGCCCGTGCCGGTTTCGCCGGTAATCAGCACCGTGGCGTCGGAAAGCGCCACCTGTTCAATGAGCCTGTACACCCCCTGCATGGCCGCTGAGGCGCCGACCAGGCGCCCGAAGGCGGCGTCGGCCTGCTCGACGAGCAGACGGTTTTGTTCGTTTAAGCGACGCTCGGAGAAGATTTTTTCCACTTTGACTTCCAGCTCGTCCAGCCTAAACGGCTTGACGAGATAGTCGTCGGCGCCGCGCTTCATGGCCGCCACGGCGTTTTCCACCGAGCCGTAAGCCGTCATGAGCATGACCGAAGTGTCGTGCGTGTTTTCTTTAACCAAGTCCAGCAAGGCCAGCCCGTCTCGGCCCGGCATGCGCAAATCCGTTATCACCAGGTCGAATTCCCGGCCGCTCAACAGCTCCGCGGCCGCATCGCCGTCGGCGGCCGAGACCACCTGATGGCCGAGCGCTTGCAGGGCGCGCAGCAGCACCTCGCGGATGTTTTCCTCATCTTCTGCAATTAGAATGCGTCCCATGCGGTTTCAGCCTCCTTCGCGCGCAGGCAGCCAGGCCACCAGGAGCGCTCCGCGAGACGGAGTGCCCGGGCGCAATTGCCCGTGATGCGCTTCCATGATGTTGCGGGCGATGGCCAAGCCCAGGCCCGCGCCCTTCGGTTTTTGGGTGAAAAAAGGCTGGAAAACGGCATCGCGCGCGCTTGCCGGTATGCCCGGGCCGTCATCGGCCACATAAAACAGGACGCGTCCCCGGCGCGCCCGCGCCCCCACCCGGACTTCGCCCTGCGGGCCGGCCGCCGCGCGCGCGTTGATGATCAGGTTGCGCAGCACCGTCAGTATTCCGGTTTCATCCACGCTCAGGGCGGGGTAAGGCGGCGTCAGCTCGAGGCGGCAATTAGGGTCGGCCAGAGCCGCGGTGGTCAGCAGATGTTCCACGGTTTGCCAAGTCAGGTTCAGCCGGGGTTGGCGGGCGTAGGCCAGGACATCGCCGACGAGCAGGTCCATGCGGTCGATTTCGCCCCGGAGGCGGGTGAGCAGATCCCGGGACTCGGCATCGGCCTGCAGGGCCGGCCGCCGCGCCAGCCACTCACCCAACGCGGCCAAGGCCCCCAGCGGGTTGCGGATTTCGTGCGCAATGCCGCCCGCCAACATCCTGAGTTCCGAGACCCGGCGCTCGTGCTCCGTACGTTCGCGTTGCTGCCGCTCTTCCAGCTCCCGGGCCATGGTGTTGAAACCCCGGCTGACGAAGGCGATTTCGTCTTCGCCGGCCGCCTGCAGGGTCACACCGGGTTCCCCGCGTTGCAGCCGCAGGAAGGCGTCGGACAAACGCGCGAGGCGCCGTCCGAGCCAACGGGCCAACCCCAGGCTCAGCAGCACGGCGAGGCAGGCACCCGCGCCCAACGCCAGCCAGCGCCGGGTCTGGAGCGTGTCGAGATAAGCCAGCATTTCCCGTCCGGCTTCCAAGCGCAGGCATTCGCCCTGCCCAAGGGGGAAATAATAAATCTTGGACCAGCGCCCCTGCGCATTGCGGTGGAGCAGGGTTTCCCGCCCCGGGGCGATGTTTTCCAGATAGTCCCCGGGGTTAGCGTCCGCGCTGTCGATGAGCACACGCCCGCCGGCATCCAGCAGCGAACTGCGTTCCAAACCGCCGCGGAGGTTGAATTGCCGCAGGCGGTTTTGGTCTTCTTGGTGGCTGCGGGTGCTTTGGTCCCCGGGCAGGTAAAGCACCAGCCGTTTCCAAGGCAATTCCTGCCGGAACAATTGCGCCACGATCTCCAGGCGCTTGCCCAGTTGGCGGTCCATGGCCGAGATCATGAGATTGTCCGTTATCCAAGTATAGAGCCCCGCGCCTAGGGTCAGCGCCGCCAGGCTCGCCGCCAGGATCTGCCACTGCAAGGATATCCGGAAAGGTTTGTGCATAGGCTCCCGCTTTTATAAAAAGGTTCCGTCACCCCGGCCTTCTGCCGGTCGGGTGACGGAACCGCGCGCCCGCAGAGGGCGTTTAAAACGACAAAGCCGATCCCAAGGTGAAGGTGTTGTACTTGAAATTATAAGGCGCGCTGTCGTCGACGTTGTCGTTGGAGGATTGGGAAATGCCGTGAAAGCTGAAAAACAGGGCGAACCAATCCGCGAAAAGTTGCTGTTTGAGGACCACGCCGATATCGGCGGTGTTTTCCCAATGGGCTTGGCCGGTGTAGGCCCCGACCGTGTCTTCGTTGCTGGTTTTTTGACGGGAGGGGCGGCCGGGGTAAACCCGGTTCTGGCCCGAGATCGAGAAGGCGAGCTTGGGCATGAAACCGGCGAGCTTCAGGGGGATGACGGCGTTGTATAAGAAACGCACGCTGTTTTGGTAGTAATTGTAATAACCGCCGATGAAAAGCGGCCCGGAAGTGGTGTAGTAGTTTTGGTTGGAGCCGTGCAGCTCGTATTGATAATCCAGTTCAATCTGATGATAGCGGTGGAGTTGCACGGGGAGCTCCAGCGCCGCGTCCACATAAACGTCCTGGCGCAGGTCGGGGGACAGCGTGCCGTCCTCGATCACGACCGGCATCTCCGTATAGCGCACCAGCCGGCCCTTGAGTTCCAAGTTGGTGAGCACCGGCCAGCTTCCCCAGGCGAATTCCTGCCGCAGCCAGGTTTCATTGACGTTCACGTCTTTCTCGTGCAGGTCTTCAGGCAGGAGCGAGGCGGTCAGGGTATTCCCGGTCTCCTTGTATTGATTGATCAGGTCCTGATTGGTGTAGAACGGGTAGCGGCGCAGATAGGCTTTGTAGCCCCACTTGGTGGCCATGGGAACGCCCAGCTCGTAACGGGCGCGCCCTTCCAGCCAGCCGCCCGCATCGCGGTAATTGTAAAGTCCGTCGTTGAGGCTTTCGTCCTTGGTCTCCGCGCTGTTTTCAATGCGTCCGAAGCCTTTGACCTTCATGGTCCAGGTCTTATTGAAGTCATAGCTCGCGCCGAGCACATAATAAAAATACAGGCGTTTGGCGAAAACGAAAGCCTCGTCTTCGATTTGCATCAGGTTGTTGGCGCCGGTGTAGTCGAATTCCAAGTAGGGCGTGATCCACAGGTTGGGCAGGCCGGTGAAGCGGAAATTGGGAGCCAGGGAAAGGTAAAAATCGCCGGAACTGGAGTTGTCGTTGGGAGAATGTGTGTTGCCGGCCGGATCCACCTGGCTGCCGGCGCTGTTGGTCTCGAATTTTCCGGAGGAGACCGCGGCGCTGGCGTCCACCAAGGGGATGAATTCAATTTCCGCAGCCGCCGTACCGGCGAGTCCCCAAGCCATGGCCAGGCATCCGCAGAGCTTGATCAGGTTGTTCATGTGAGCATCCTTTCGTGTTCGAAAATTGGGCGTTTGGGGTCAAAAAAAACCGTCCCGCCGGGTTGCCCCGACGGGACGGGACGGCGGCTACGGGTTTTTGTCCCGGGGATCGCTCAAGAACGTTGTGAGCGTCAGAAATTGGGAGACGTTGTCGATGGTGCGTCCCTCGAATTCGGTCGAGCGCCACACCGCTTCGGTGTAGGAGTTGAAGACCAGTTCGCCGGCGTGCGAGAACCAGTAGATCCAATCTTTGATGCTGGCGGGGTCCAGAGTCTGAATGCCGCCTTCGGCATCGATCAGGTAGGTCTCCAGCGAAGTCTCGGTCCCGTCTTTCCACAAAAACGTGGTGCGGCGGGCCAGGAAATTATGGTTGATGAGCTCCTGCTTGAATCCGGCCGCTCCCACCGCGCCCGGGATTTCGGAAAAATCGTCGGTGGGCACGGCGCGTTGGGTCCCGTACTTCATGGCGGAATTGACGCTCAAGCTGTTTTGACGCACCGGCAGGAGGTAATGCCGGGTGAGCGTGTCCAAGGTGGGATTGAAATATTGGGTGTTTAAGACCACCGCATCGGTGAGGTTGGAAAAGGTCTCGGTCTCATCCGTGAGGTAGACGGACGGCCGGGTTTTCCCGAAATCCTTGTGCCAGAGGCCGCTGGTGTTCCGCGGCAGGATATCATTGAAGGTCGCCGTATAGTTGATGTAGTCCAGGCGCTGATCGCGCATGGTCAAATTGATGAATTGGACCTGGTTGGCTGCCGGGCGCAGGACATACTCTTCCATGCGGACGCGGTTGCCGTTCATGTCCACCAAAGCCTTGCCCAAATGCAGATCAATGTTCTTTTCCGCCAAGGCCAGTTCCAGGTCCGAATGGCCCTTGACCCGATCCTCCAAGTTTTCCTGGCGCAGCGCATCGCGCATGGTGTTTTTACGGTCCAGCTCGTCGGCTTTCAAAGCCGCCTGAATGGCCTGAACTTCCTCGTCGCGGGTCATTTCCGGGTTTTCCGGATTCGTCGCTTCCCGCACCAGGTGTTGTTCCGCAAAGGTGGAACGAACTTGCGTGGGCCGGTTGAGGTCAGCGTACGGGCTGATGGCGAATGCCGGCAGTGCCAGGAGGGAGGTGAAACTTAAACTCAGCAGCATGCGAAGGACTTTTTTCATTTTGTATCGCCCCTTTCAGAATAGGATATCAAATCCAGTCATATCTACTGCAAAGGACGTGCCAAATTGAAAATGTTGTAAAACAAGTGTTTTCTTAGGCTTAAAGATAATCTCCCGCAGATAATTTTCACGACGATTAATGCAATAACATAATAACCCTTAAAATACAATGCTTTAATAGATGACTGAAAATAATACGCCCTGACGAAAATTCGGCGGGATTTGCCCTGGGAATTCAAATTTTGAAATAAAACAGGGCCCGTGCTTGGGGAGGGAGGCAAGCACGGGCCCTGTCCAGGTTTAAAAACGGATGGCTACTTGACTTGCAGGGTCAATATGACGACGGCGCCTTGGGGAGCTTTAGGAAATACGGCCCGGCCGATCTCTTGGCGGAGCGCGGCCAGGCAAGCCGTCGACTGCAACGTGTCTTTCTCAATTTCCCAGGCCGTGATTTTCCCACGTGCATCAATGCGCAGTTTGATCCTCACCAGCCCTTGGCCGATATGGCCCGCGATGACCTTGCGCAATTTGATCTTCAGAGCCGCCAGCGCGAGTTCCGCCTCAGCGGGTTTAAGGTTTCCGCTTTGCACCGCCAGCGCGTATTCGATCCGGGGCGATTCGGACTTCGCGGGTTCATCCTCCGTTCGGGTCGAATCCTTTTGCGCCCGGGTTTCACAGGCGGCGCTTTTTTCCGGTGCGGCGCATCCCAAGGCGCGGTAATACCCGCGCTTTTCCTGCACATAGCCCGGAGCCGGCGCGCAGGCCGGGACACTTCCGCCGACCGCCAAATCGGAGACGCCTTCCGGCAACGGGAGCGGCTGCTGCACCGTGATCCGGTGGCCGCCGTCCGTGCGCTTCAAGGAGTCAATGGCCACGAAGGACGTGTAGTCGGTCAGCAAATTGTAGTCCAGGCCCAACTGGGTCACTTGTTTGACGCGGGCGTCGCTGGGGTCGAGCCGGTTCATGTCCGCCAAGGTTAAAATGCGGTGCCGGGCCCAGAGGTAGCGCAAGGCCGGGTTGTCGCTCGTGTTTTGGTCTTCGTTTATCTCCACCTCCCGGCGATAGGGGCGGCCCGCGGTTTTGCCGGTGATCACGATTTTGCCTCGGGCGGCGCCCGTGTATTTCCCGAACACCAGGACCGGTTTTCGGGCAAAGAGGTCGGGCAAGGACGCAGGTTCCACTTCCGATACGTTGAGGCCTTGGAATTCCACCCGAATATCCGTGAGCACCGGCGCTTCGATATATTCCTTAAAAGCCCGGGCCTTGGCTTGCGCCTGCTCGGCATTGAGGATAATAAAAGGCTCGCCCATGCCCGCATGGGCCAGGCCTTCCATCAGGTAGCGGTTGACGGAAGAGCCGATGCCGAAAGAGAAAACGTTGCCGCGGTTCAAATGCGTGCGCACGTATTCAAAGGCTTCTTTCTCCACCGTGACATAGCCGTCGGTCACCACGATCAGGCTGCGGGAAATGTTCTCCTCAGCCCGGGGCAGGGCCATGGCCGCGCGCAGCGCGGGCATCAGTTCGGTGCCTCCCCCGCCTTGCTGTTGGTCCACGGTGTCCAGGGCTTTTTGCAGATTGGCTTTCGTGGCAGGCAGCGAATGTTCGGACAAGACGGAATTGCCGCCGGAAAAAAGCATGACGTTGAAGAAATCCGTGGGGCGCAATCCGCCCAACAGGTCTTTCATCAGCGCCTTGGATACTTCCAGGGGAAAGCCGTGCATGGAACCCGAAACGTCCACGACGAAAACGTATTCCCGCGGCACAATCAGCGAGGAGGGCACCCGCTGGGGCGGTTCGAGCATCATGAGAAAGAAGTTCTCTTGCTTGCCGCGGTGCAGCAGCAGCCCGCTTTCAATTTGGCCGCCGGAGAGGGCATAGCGGATCACAACGTCTTTGTTCCCGGCCGCGGCGCCGTCCTTCAAAGTCACGTGCGCGTTTTGCTTGTCCGTGTAGTTGATTTCCAAGGCGTGGCTGGGGCTGCTTACTTTGGCGATGGGCAGGCCGCTGTGCAGGGACAAATCAAACCCGAAGGCAAAGGGCGCGGCTTCCCCGCTGTGCAAGTAGGGATTGGCCACCCATTTTTCCGGCGCGGGGGCGTTGGCCGCCGGCTGGTCGGCATAGCGCGGCCCCACCACCGTGGGGTAGACAAACTCATACACGCCGTCCTGCGGGACCAAGGCCTCGGCATAGTTCAGCATGACCTTGATCTCGTCCCCCGGCAGAATGTTGCCCACGTTCATTTGGAAGACATTGGGGCGCTGCTGTTCCAGCAGGGAGGCGGTTTTGCCTTCGGAGAGCGCCTGTTCGTACTGGGCCCGGGCTTTTTGTTTCTCCTGGACCTGGGCGACGATGGTCCGCTCGCCGATGGTCATTTTCATGGCATGCACCGCGGCCCGGGTCGAGGCCGGGAAAACATAGACGGCTTCCAGCACGTGCTTGCCCTCGTTTTTATAGACCTGCGTTACCTGGATATCCGCCATCACGCCGGAAATCGTCACGTCCGCACGGGTGCTTTTCAAGGGCAGTTGGTCGACTTCGGGGTTGTCGCTTTTCACGAAGAAATACGGCGACAGAGTTTTGTCCGGACTCTCTTCGGGAGTTTCGCTGAGGCCCAGGGCTGGGATCGCCAGCCCCAGGCACGCCAGCACCACGGTTCTTTTTAAAGCAAGGTTTGGGGTTTTCACGGTTAGAGCTCCTTTACGGGGAATTTGGCCTGCTACAGGTAATACGTCCAGGGGGGCGAAAAGGTTACCGAGCTCCAAACGTTATATTTTCGGATTATTTCTGTTTTGGGGTTTAAGTCCCATGACGACTTGGCAGACAGGGGTTTTCGGGCCCGAAGGTGCGGTGTGAACAAGCGTTCAGTTGCCGAGACCGGAGGCGCGCTAAAGTTACTCTGTTTTTACTTGAAGCATCACCGTCGCCGGGAGGGCATCGGTCGGCGGTTCGAACTTGAGGGTTTGAAGTCTGTTGAGCAGACGCCGGTTTAAAGGCGCCGCGCCAAACGCCCCGTCTATAAATTGCGCCCGGAGGATTTTGCCTTGCGCATCAACCTGGAGCAGGACCTTTACGGTTTTAGCCTCGTCTGCCGGCGCAAGGGTATCGGTAAGGGAAGGTTCAAGGGCCCGGAGCGCGCGGGCGATTTGAGCTTGGTCGAGGTTCCCCTGAACGCTGAGCAAGTGCAAACGCACGCTCGGCGCTTTTGGGTTTGCGGAAGGGGACGCTTGCGGCTCCGGCGAATAGCCGACCACGCGTTCCACGGCAGCGGTTGGTGCGGTCCTGCTTTGCGCTGTCCGGGCCGGTTGGGCGTTTTCCCGGTTTCGTTTCAGGCTGCCGGCTTTGGCCATGAAAAGGTCGGTACGGCCGAGTTCGGACTTATAAGCGGTTTTCGGCGCCGCGCCCGGCGCGGGAGCAACCGAAGCGGGCATGGCCTGGGCCATGGAGAT
>JAAXVQ010000364.1 GCA_013335425.1 Candidatus Firestoneibacteriota bacterium
AAGAGATTTTTTCCATCGGAGATCTTCCACCACCTCAGCAATTATATCCGTATCCATTTCATGAAACAAAAAGAAGGGACCCTCTGCTGGCTGGAGATAAAGAAAGCCGATGACGGCGTCTTTCTGGATTTGGCGCAAGTTGTAGCCGAGCTCCCAACTGCCTTCCTTGGCCGCCTTATTGAACGTCAGACCGACCAAATACGCGCGGTTATAAACACCCCGGTTGAGGTAATTGCCGGCGCCGTTGTTGAGGACATAGTCCGTGTAAACCTTGACCGGGAAATCAAACAGGTTCAGCGTGCAATCCACAAAACCTTCGCCGAGCATATAGTTGTTGATGTATTTGTTGTTGACGATGGTGTTGCCCATGCCCGACAAGGGGGAAGCTACCTTCCAGTCATAGGGAGCCTGGTTGGTGATGTCGGTGTAGAGGAAGTAGCCGAACCCCGCCGTGAGCTTGACGTCGAAAAGTTTGGCTTTGGTCCCGAGCTGAGCGCCGTAAATCATGGGGTCATACCCGGTGGAGCTTTCCTTAACCCAAAAACCGCCGCCGTTTAAGAAGAGGTTGACGTCCTGCATTACTTCGTAATTGACGTTACCGCCGAGTCCTTCGGGGGTCAAGTCCGAGTCCCAGATCAGTTGCGAGTCCCCCACACGTTCAAAGGGGTTCTTGATTTTGCCGGCCGTCAATTTGCCGTTGTTGAACAAAAACTTGTATTGGATGTAAGCCAGATCCACCCAAATCGGTTTGCGGGTTTCGATATCCCCCAGGGTTTGATTGGTGGAAATCGGGTCACCACCGGAATTGGCGCCGGCGGAAGCGGCTTCGTCCGTGGCCAAACGGAAATCGGCCATCCAGTAGTCGTCCAGCGCGGCCTGCACCCCGATGCGGGCGCGCACCCGCTCACGATCGCGGTAGGCATAGACCAAGGAATTGCTTTCGGAGGTGATGTCTTCATAACGGAACCGCAAATCCCCGTACAATTTGACGGTTTCATACCACTCGCCGGCCGAGGCCAGGGAAATAATCCCCAGGGTCATTAAACCGGCCAAGCTCAAGATTGCCTTAAGATTTCGTTTCATGATCTTTTGTTCTCCTTTTTAGTAAATTCGTTTACCCGCCTTGGTTGCTCCCCAACACCCTGTCCCTTTGCGTTCGGTTCGGGCCACCTCCTTGAAAATCTGCGCTCTGAGTTTAAACGAGCCTGGTTTGAAAAACTCAAGTTCTGAACTCGGCGAACTTTATGAAAACCGGGTTAAGGAAAGATGTTTCCCGTATTAAAATTAGGTTAGGAAGCGGAGACCTTTTTAGGCCGAAACGCATATGGCTTTTGCCGGATGCAATCCGGCACTCGACTTTGCCCAAATTCTGTTTTTAAGTTTTTGTCATTTCGAACGAAGTGAGAAATCTTTATCGGCTTTTATTCCTAAGTTTTTTAGAAGACCTCTCGCTATGCTCGAGGTGACAATCGTACTTTGGTTAAAAGTTACCGAAGTCGAGTCAAGCGCCCAGGTCCAGCAACTCCCAGCGAGGGTGTTTCGGCCATTGCGGTTCCGGCATCATGAAGTTTAACGGCAGGGTTTTAACCAGCTCAACCAGCGTCCCGCGCAACCCCCCGGCGCCCGGTTCCCATAACAAATTCGGCGTCCACAAACCCGGGTCATTCGGCGGAGGGTTTCTCCAAGTACCGCTGGCACGTCCCCGTAAGGCGGCCAGGCTTCTGGAAAGGCGGGAGAAAGTTTTAAGCGAGGCAATGATTTCAGCTTCCGGCAAATTCGGACGGTTCAGGGTTTCCAGCATCAAACGAACCCAGGTCCGTAAAGTGACTTCGCCGGGCGCTTTGGCCCAGGCGATGAAAGCCTTGGCTTCCGGCGTGCGCCGGTCGCACAGACGTTGGGCCAGCAGGGAGCGGTCGGACGACAACAACAGGCGCAGATAGGGGTTGGGACGAGTTTTCAGCCAGTGGGTTTCCGGCCTTTCGCGGGCTAAGACCGGCAAGGCCAAGGTCAAACGCATGCCCAAAAGCGGCCAGAAACCGGCGCGCGCATCCAGGTCGCCGGTTTCAATAATCTTTCGACAAGCGGTATAGTCGGGGGAGGTCCGGGGGTGGGCCCACTCCAAATACTTCCCCAGTTTTCTGAGGGACGCGGTGCTCAAGCGTAAAAAATACGGGTGTACGGGAATTTCGTAATGCACGATGATTCTCATTTTCTCATTGAGCAGGGACCACGACCCTGCCAATTCGCGCGCATAGGTGTTGTCGGCATTTAGGAACTTCACCTGATAGCGCTTTTCCAAAGCTGACCGCTGCAGGGCGCCCCGCTCCGCTGTAGTGGGGACCGCATTTTGTCGGTTCATCAGGGTGATGACCAACGTCATCTCCTGTGACGGTTTCCCTTTCAGGATTTTGGCCAAGAGCATTTCGTCCTGTTGGGGGTCACGCCCGGTCAGGTTGCGGGCAATGGTTTCGGCGGTTTCCAACGGCAATTTGCGCTTTAGGATTTTTTGAAAAATCAAATCCGCGGCCGTGCGGTCATTGAGCAGGTTGAAAAGACGGCGGCGCCAATATACGTTTTCTTTAAAGACATGCAACCCGGAACGGAAAAATTCCTTAAGCCAATCCGGTTGCCCGTTTTCAGAAAAAAGGCGTATTTTAAGCGGGTGTTTGAGTTCTGCGATTTCTGCGGGGGTCAAAACTTCCTGCAATTGCGGCGCGGCTTGGGCCAAACGCTCCCAGACCATTTCCTGGATAAGGGTCAGCCTTTTTTGGGAAGGTACGGAGGCTTTTTCAAATTTGGTTTGATCCTTCATAATATTGGAAAAACCCAGCAAGGCGTACATCATGGCCACAAACCCGGCCAGCTCCCCCCAGGCTTCCGGGAAAACAATGTTTTGCAGAGCGGTCGTAAAACTCAG
>JAAXVQ010000038.1 GCA_013335425.1 Candidatus Firestoneibacteriota bacterium
CGTTTGGCGGCCGAAGGAGAAGCCTGGCGGACGTTTACCGGATTAACCGCCCACAACCGCAGCTTGAACGATTTGTCCCCGGACACGCGTTATCATGTTCAAGTCCGCGCCAAGAACACCACGGGTTACGGCCCTTGGTCGCCGGAGACCACCCTGCATACGCCCATTGTCCCCCCCAATGAGACGCCCACCGAGCTGTTGGCGGAAAACATCACGGACGTTTCGGGAAAAATTGTTTGGAAGAGGCTCCCCCAGGCCGTCCGCTACCGGCTGGGGATCGGTTCCGACATGTATGCCAGCAACCGCGGAGACATCACTGTTTCCGAACCCGAATACGAATTGAAGGGTTTGATACCCGAGACCAATTACTTTGCCCGGGTCAAGGCCGTCAATGCCGCCGGCGAAGGCCCTTGGTCGGAAATCGTCGGTTTTTCCACACTCCCGAGTCCTCCGGTCAACGCCCCCGAGGGCGTGGAAATCAAAGCCGTTACGGCTCGGAGCTTAATCCTGGTTTGGACACCTTCGGCGGATACCCTCCACTACGAAGTGGGATACGGCACCGATTTGCAAAACCCCACCGCCGAGATCAAAGCCGTGACAGCCTGTTCGTACACGCTCTCCGACTTGAATCCCGGAACCTTTTATACGTTGCGCGTGCGTAAACTCACCCGCGGCGGCTGCGGACCTTGGAGCCAATCCCGGACCGTGACCACGCCGGCGCTTTAGCCGAAACCTGCGGCCGGCGTTTAAATCCCCGAGGTCCTCCCCGGCAGGCAAAAAAAAGGGGACCGCCTAACTCAGGCGGTCCCCCCAACCTTGTGGTTGTGCCTAAGGCGCGGGCGGCAATTTAAACTTGCCGATGTTTGCCTGCAACCGCGCCAGCAACTGATTCATTTTCTCAAGATCTTTGACCATCACGGCCGGAAGCTGATCCTTGCCCGCCCCGCCCTCTTTGGCGTTCAAACGGCTCGAGAGCGCCGCCAACTGTTTGATCGTATCCGCATCCGAGGTAATGCTGCTGCTCAACTGGGAAATCACTTCATTGAACGCATCGGCCAAATGCTTGAATTCATCGGTGCGGCGCAGTCCCACTCTTTGCGAAAGGTCGCCTTGCGCCAAGCCCTGCAGCACTTTTTCGAACCGATAGATCGGACCGGCGATGGAGTGTGAAGCGAAAACCGAAGCCACCGCCGCCAACAGCAGAAAAACCACAAAGATCAGCAGCACGGTTTGATTGACCGAGGCGAACAGGGGGGCGAACTGCGAAGCTACCCGGGGCAAATTGTAAAACTCGTCCATGATGCGGGCCCAAATCGTGTAATAAACCGTAAAGGCCACGATCAGCGCCATAGCCACGAGCGCAAACAGATTCCGCGTAACGAAACGGGATTGAAAGCTGAAATTGATCAGGTAATTGCGCCGCCGCCAGAACCAATTCTTGGTCATTGTGATAACCCTCCCAGGTATCCGTGTTTGCCGGCTCCCGAAAAAACAGAAAACATACAGCCGGCGACTGCGGACTATTTTCGGCCAGCAACCTCAATAAGCGGTGTAGGAAATCCCGCGCGTATCCCGTCCGATGGAATTGACGAAGATCATGCCGTTTTCATAATTGTAATACCACCCCTGGCTGAACCCTTCGGGAGCCGAGGTGCCGTAGGAAATTTGATTGCCTCCGGGCGAAACCGGGCTGTTCCGGGGATGCAGCGGTTCCACGGCCGGGATGCGGGGTAAATAACGCCCAAACTGGCCGGAGACCGCTAATTCGCGGGGGAATTGCCCATTGTGATCCTGGTAATACAGGAGAATCGCCTGGCGCAGGTCGTTTAAACGCCCCACCGTGGTGCCTTCGCGGGTTTTTTCCACCAAATGCGAAAAGCGCACTACGGCGAACGTCAGCAGCAAAAGCAAGAACAGCGTCGGCCAAATGATTTTCCTAATGTGTTTTTTCCAACTATTTGAAAAATCCATACGCCCAGCCTCCTTGGAAAATCATCATCCTTAGTGTCGGCGTCCGACGCCCCGGGGCTTGAGGCGCCCCGGCGCCCAATCCGACAAGTACTGCGAAAGCGAAGCATGCAGCCGGCCGTTGCTGGCGATAAAATCACCTGCGTACAAATCCGGGCCGCGGCCGTTGAAGTTGGTGATGCGCCCGCCGGCTTCCCCGATTAGCAAAGCGCCGGCCGCCACGTCCCAGGGCTTGATCAACAGGTCCCAGAAACCGTCATAACGCCCGCAAGCGACGTCCGCCAAGTCCAACGCCGCCGACCCCGTGCGGCGAATGGCCTGGCACGCATGCGCCAAGGCACGAAAAGGCGCCATGGGCAAATTGCGCCCAATGCGCTTTTCGTGGGGGAAACCCGCGGTGACCAACAAGGCTTGCTTTAATTGCTTGGTTTCCGAAACCCGTGCCCGCGTTTCATTATTCCAAGCACCCTTGCCGCGGCAGGCGAAATAAAGTTCCCGACGCCAGGGGTGGTAAACCGCTCCCAGACGGATCACGCCCCGGTAAACCAGCGCGGCCGAAACTGCGCAGTGCGGCACACGATGGGCATAATTGGTGGTGCCGTCGAGCGGATCGATAATCCAGCGGACCGCGCCCCGTTCAGGCAGCCGCGCCCAGGGGTTGCCCCCCGAGCCCTCAACCGTTTCTTCGGCCAAAATTTCATGGGTGGGAAAACGTCTGCGAATGGTCCGGATAAAGAGGGCTTCCACCGCCCGATCCATTTCCGTCACCACATCCACCGGAGTTTTATACTCAACCGTATGGACATTTTCAAACCGGCTGCGCAGCATATGCCCGGCACGCAGTACCGTGTTCTTCAGCACTTCGGCCAGCGTGTCCCACATAAGCAGCCCCGTCCAACTAAAATTTTCCGAAAACACCCGAACACAGAAATTTTAGCATTGCCGGAGTTGAGCGTCAATCAAAAGCAGGCACCTCGACGGGAAGGCGGACGACGTCCCCTATTTATCGCCACCCGGGAAGAGGGTGAACCTCAGATTGAAGTATCCCAGCAGGGCCCAGCCCCGGTCCCAATGCATATAGGAAATGTCGAAATTAAGCAAACGGTCCACGTGGGTGTTGATGATCACCGGGTGCTGGCTGGCCGTGCCTTGATCCCCCATGGGGTAGAGCAGCTCCAGGGCCACGTTCATGCGGCGGATCAAAGGGAAATCCATCCCGGCATAAAGCACGCTGCGTGTGGGAGACGGCTCCAAGTACTTGGACAGGTAATAAAGGGCGTTGCCCTCGGTCCCCACCATATACCCGGTGTGGACACCCACGTTGCCGTAAGTACGGCTCAGGGCCAAGTAAGTGCCCCAGAGCGTGGTAAAGGTCGATTTTTGCGTAAAAGTGAAACTGCCGCCGGTACTGTTCTGCTGCCCGGCAAAAAGCGAAAGCGTGCCCTTGGCGCCCACCGCCACGGCCACCGGAAACGCCGGGTCGGTCAAGGCCGTATATTTCACATCGGCCGTGAGCAGCCATAAGCTGATCGGATCCAAATACAGCGGCACCCCCGAAAGTTCCTTATCCTGTTCTCCATAAAGAGTTCCGATATAATAAGTAAATTGCATATCGCCGTTGAAACCGACGTCCGGCCGCCCGAACCCGCGGTAGGCTGTGGACATCAGCACCAGGCCGTTGCGGCTGCGCCGGCGGGCATAGGCCGTCACCGTGGTTCCGGCTTCACCCGTGACGCCCCAGGCGTCAACGGCCGCCACTTGATAAGCATACCGGCGTCCATACTCTCCCGTATCGTCGTAGAAATCAGTTTTGGTGATTATTTTCTTATTGATCCAACGCCCTTCGCCTCCGTCCGTGTTGGCGCGGTAAACGGCGTAGCCGGCCACCGCATGCGAGGTGCGGTTGACGGCGGTCCAGAGAATGCGCGTGCGTTCCTCATCGTCCGCGGCCTGAGGATTTTTCGGGACCTCCGGCGGCAGCGAGGGCAATAACTGGGTGTTTTCAATGGCCGAGGCGCCCAGCACCTGTCCCGAAAGGCTGACGATTTGCACTTGGTAAAGGTACATGGTTTTGGGGGTTACGGAAACATCACGATAGGTGTTGGTGGCCAGCGGCAAACTGTTGCGGACTTCCAACTGGCGATCGGGATCCCCGCGCAGCAGCAAGTACCCGCCAAAATCCTTCCAGCCCGCAGCCGTGTTGCCCCAGGAGACCACAACCTCTTCGCCGGTGGGGTTGAGCGTCAAGGCCAGGGCATCGGCCAAGGTGAGCATGGCGGATTTGGCGGTCGCCGTCACGCCCGCCAAACTCCCGGCAGTCAGGGTGCCGCCGGGCTGCGCCGCGGCCACTGCGGCGGTGTTTCCTAAGCCGGCAGTCGGGGCCGAAGCGGCCGACGTGTTCCCGAGCGGCAAGACGGCCTGGGACATGGCGGCATTGGCTGTATTGACTGCGGCCGCCGGAGGCTGATTCTTAATAGCCAAAATTTTCAGAGCTTTTTCCAACGGAGTCAATTCCCGGGCCCAGGCCGGCACAGCGCACAGCCACAACGCCAGGACCAACCCCCACTGGGGTTTAAAGCGCATGAGCCGGCCCCCGCCCCGCGCCCCGGGGAGCTTTAAATTTTAGAAAATTGGCCAACAAGGTTTTACCCGCCTCAGTCAAGATGGACTCAGGGTGATACTGCACGCCTTCCAAGGGATATTCGCGGTGACGCAATCCCATAATTTCCCCCTCACGGGTCCAAGCGCTGACCTTGAGGCATTTGGGCAACTTCGTACGGTCCACGAGGAGCGAATGATAGCGCGTAGCCGTGAACGGATTGGCGACACCCCGATAAATACCTTCCCCGTCATGATGAATCGGAGAAGTTTTGCCGTGCATGAGGCGGGTAGCGCGGATGATGCGTCCGCCGAAAGCCGCACCCATCGCCTGATGCCCCAAACACACGCCCAAGATGGGCAGACGCGGCGCAAAGGTGCGGATGGCGGCCACGGAGATGCCGGCCTCATTGGGTGTGCAGGGGCCGGGTGAAACGACGATGGCCTGCGGTTTTAAGTGCGCGATGCCGGGCAGATCGATCTCATCGTTGCGGCGCACGATCACGGTTTCACCCAGTTCGCCCAAATACTGCACCAGGTTGTAGGTGAAAGAATCGTAATTATCGATGACCAGAATCATGCTTTCCCCTCCAACCCGGACCGATGCGGCCAGCCCGTGCTCGCCAATTCCAGGGCGCGGACCAGGGCCTGCATTTTGTTGAGCGTTTCCTGATATTCGCGTGCAGGCTGGGAATCGGCCACTATGCCCGCCGCCGCCTGCAAATGATACGTCCCGCGGATATGGACGATGGTGCGGATGATGATGGCCGTGTCGAGATTGCCGCTGTAGTCGAAGTTGCCCACGGCCCCCGCATAAGGACCCCGGCGTGTGTTTTCAAGTTCTTCGATGATTTCCATGGCGCGGATCTTCGGGGAGCCGGTAACCGTGCCTGCCGGAAACGCGGCGGAGAGCACGTCAAACTGGTCCTGCCCCGCAGCCAGCGTGCCCTCCACGTGCGAAACGATATGCATGACATGGGAATAGCGTTCCACGACCATCAGCTCGGGCACGCGCACGCTGCCATAGCGGGAAACGCGCCCCAGGTCGTTGCGCCCCAAATCCACCAGCATGATGTGCTCGGCCCGTTCCTTGGGATCGGCCAGCAGGCGCGCTTCCAATTTGCGGTCTTCCGCCTCGTCCGCCCCGCGGCGCATCGTGCCCGCAATCGGCCGGGTGGAGACCCGGCTGCCTTCGCGGCGGACCAAAATTTCCGGGGACGAGCCGATGAGTTCGCACTCCGGAAACCGCAGGTAGTACATGTAGGGCGAAGGATTGACGTTGCGCAAGGCGCGGTAGACGTCGAAAGGGCGGGCCGGCGCCGTGCCCGAAAGCCGTTGGGAAAGCTGTACCTGAAAGATGTCTCCGGCGCGGATATACTCTTTGGCCCGGCGCACGTTCGCCAGAAATTTTTCCCGAGTGGTGTTGGAAGTCAACTTGACTTTGCCCAACGCCGGTTTGGGGGCCGGCGGCAGGGGCTTGCTCAACAACCCCGCCAAACGGCGGATATGCGCCAGAGCCCGATCATAAGCTTTGTCCGGGTTTCCGGTCACATGGACATTACTGACGATTTTAATGACATGTTTGACGTGGTCAAAAACCAGCAAATTATCCGTAAAGACCAACAAACCTTCAGGCAAACCTAATTCGTCGGGATTGCGCTCGGGCAGGCGCTCAAAGTAGCGGACCAAATCATAGGAAAAATATCCGACCAGCCCCCCGTGAAAGCGGGGCAAATCCGGGAGCAACACCGGCCGGTAGCGCTGCAACAGGCCCCGAATGGCGGTCAGCGGATCCCCCCCGTGGGAGAGGATGCGGGTCTTGCCGTCCAAGGTGTGTTCCACTACCCCGCCGCGGATGGCCACGGACTCCACGGGGTCGGCGGCCAAAAACGAATAGCGCGCCGCGGCCTCGCCGCCTTCCACGCTTTCCAGCAGGAAAGCCCGCTGGGCCTTGTCCGCGATCTTTAAAAAGGCGGAAACCGGGGTTTCAATATCCGCCGGAATCTCGGCATAGACCGGGATCAGGTTGCCGCGGCGGCAGAGACGCTTGAACGTCGAACGGTCGGGCGTAAACATAATCGTTCCCTTTAACTTTTATAGGTTTGTTTCGGATCGAACACCTTGAGGCCGTCGACGCGCAAAACGCCTTCGCCCTCGATCACGCGGTAAAAACAAGAGCGATAACCGTCGTGACAGGCGCCGCCGACTTGGTCGATCTTGATTAAAACCGCATCTTGGTCGCAGTCCAAGCGGATTTCCTTGACGTGCTGCACATGCCCGGAGCTCTCGCCCTTTTTCCAAAGCTTTTGCCGCGAGCGGCTGAAATAATGCACGATCCGGGTTTCCAAGGTCAGGCGCAGGGCTTCGGCATTCATAAACGCCAACATGAGCACTTCGCCGGTGATATGATCTTGCACCACGGCCGTAAGCAGGCCGTGTTCGTCATATTTCATGCCTTCGGGAATTTTCATGGAGATGGGATTCCTTTGCTGTTTTTTCGCAGAGAGCAGGTCTGCCTGTTCCCGGCGGTCTTAATGCGTGATGCGCACCGGCACGCCCTGACGCTTGAGATAGCGCTTGGCCTGCCCGATGGAAAAAGTGCCGTAATGAAAAATGCTCGCCGCTAAAACCGCATCGGCCTGTCCTTGCCTCAACACCTCGGCCAAGTGCTTGAGCTTACCTGCGCCGCCGGAGGCGATCACCGGCACTTCCACGGCCCGGGCGACCGTACGGGTCAAGGCCAAGTCGTAGCCGTCCTGGGTACCGTCGCAATCCATGGACGTGAGCAAAATCTCACCCGCGCCCAAAGCGACTCCGCGCCGCGCCCATTCCAACACGTCCAGCCCCGTGGCCGTGCGCCCGCCGTGAATGAACACTTCCCAACCTTGCGCCCCGGCACCCCGGCGCCGCCGGGCGTCGATGGCCAGCACGATGGTGCTGCGCCCGAAAACTTCCGAGGCTTTCTGAATCAATTCCGGCGACTGCACGGCCGCGGTGTTGAGCGAAACCTTGTCGGCCCCGGCCCGCAGCAGGTCCCGGATATCCAAAACCGTGCGTATGCCGCCGCCGACGGTTAGCGGGATGAAAATCTGCTCGGCACAGCGCTCCACCACATGCAGCATGGTCTTACGGCTCTCCACGCTGGCGGTAATGTCCAAGAAAACCAGTTCGTCGGCTCCAGCCCGGTCATAGACGCGCGCCTGGGCCACGGGATCGCCCGCATCGCGCAATTGCACGAAGTTGACGCCCTTGACCACCCGGCCGTCTTTCACGTCCAAACAGGGAATGATGCGCTTGGCCAGCATAAGGGGCGCGTCCTAACTGGCGCCCAAGGCGATGGCTTCCTTCAGATCGAAGGCGCCGGTGTAAAGGGCCTTGCCGATAACCACCCCGCTGACACCGTATTTTTCCAAATTTTTCAAATGACGGATATCCTTCAAGGTGGCAACCCCGCCTGAGGCGATCACGGGAATTTTCAGCGCACAGGCCATGGCCTTAGTGCTCTTGAAATTCGGCCCCAAGAGCATGCCGTCGCGTTTGATGTCCGTAAAAACAATATTTTTCACGCCCAACTCCTGCATCTCCCGGGCAAAGTCAATGGCGGAAATATCCGTGGTTTCTTTCCAACCTTTCACGGCCACCTTGCCGTCGCGCGAATCGATGCCGGCCACGATTTTGCTTGCGCCGAACTGCTTGAGCGCCTTGGCCAGAAAATCCTTGGTCAGGGCGTTGGTCCCCAAAATCACGCGCCGGACGCCTTTGCCCAAAATCTCCTTGATCAGGTCCAAATCGCGCACGCCTCCCCCGAACTGCACGGGGATTTTCACTTCCTTGGCGATCTGATAGACGTATTTTAAATTTTTCGGTTCTCCGGTCAACGCGCCGTCCAAGTCCACGACGTGCAGGTACTTGGCGCCCTTCAACTGCCAGAGTTTGGCGATGGAGACCGGTTCTTTCGAGTAGACGGTCTCGTCGCGGACATCGCCCCGAATCAAACGTACGCACCGCCCCTTGCGCAAGTCAATGGCTGGAAAAATAATCATCTGCTCACCTCGTTCGGGCCAACATTTTGGCCAGATTGCGATAAATGGTCAAACCGGTATCTTGACTTTTTTCCGGATGAAATTGAATCCCGCAAAGCTGTCCCCGCCCCACGGCCGAGGCAAACGGTTTTCCGTAATCCGTGGTCGTGAGCACCACCTGCGGATCCTCGGGCACGCAATAAAAAGAATGCACGAAATACATATACGCCTGATCCGGCACGCCGCGAAAAAACGGGCTCTTTTGCCGCACGGAAATCTGGTTCCAACCCATGTGGGGAACCTTGAGTTTCTTGGAAAAGGGCACCACTTTTCCGGGCAAAAGGCCCAAGCCCTCATGCCGGCCGAACTCTTCCGAATAATCAAAGAGCAGTTGCATGCCCAGGCAGATCCCCAAAAAGGGTTTGCCCGAAACCGCGGCTTCCTTGAGAGCTTTGATCAGCCGCCGGCTGGTCAAATGCTGCATGGCCTGTCCGAAAGCGCCCACCCCGGGAAGGATAACGGCCCGGGCGCGGCGGATCTCCGCAGCGCTGTTGACCAATTTTGATTTTAAACCCGCCTGGGCGCAGGCTTTCTGCACCGAATGCAGGTTGCCCATTTGGTAATCCACAATCGCAACCATACCGGCCATCCCTCTCATGATCGCGTCATCAGACGCCGAAAATGAACGGCACCCGACAACTCACCGGGTTCTGAAAATCCCGGATAAATACCCTGCCCCCCGTGCCGGGGACAGGTTGATAAAGCCTTTATAACACCCCTTTGGTGCTGGGAATCCCGCGCACGCGGGCGTCCCGGGTCACGGCCGCGCGCAAAGCGCGACCCAAACCTTTAAACAACGCTTCCACCACATGGTGGGTGTTGCCGCCGGCCTTTTGCGTCACGTGCAGGGTAAGCCCGCCGGCCTGCACCAAAGCGCGTAAAAACTCCACCACCAATTCCGTATCAAATTCCGCCAAGCGGCGCTGGCGCAATTTAAGGCCGTATGCCAGGTACGGCCGCCCGGAAACATCCACCACGGTTTCCACCAAGGTCTCGTCCATGGGAAGCTGGCAGGCGCCGTAGCGCACAATGCCCTGTTTGGACCCGAGGGCCCGCTGCAGCGTCTGTCCCAGGGTCAAACCCAAATCCTCCACCAGGTGATGCTGATCCACGTCCAAATCGCCCTGCGCCCGGATCTCCAGGTCAAAAAGCCCATGCGCGGCAAAGAGCGTCAGCATATGCTCCAAAAAGGGGAGGCCCAGCGACAGTCTGACTTTCCCGCTGCCGTCCAAATTCCAGGCCGCGCTGATCTGCGTTTCTTTGGTCTTGCGCGCCACGCGGGCGCGACGTTGCGTCAAAGCCATGATCCGGCGCTCCTTCCGGGATTGTCGGCCCGGGTCATTTCCCGGCCGAAAAAACACCCAGCAAACGATCGTTTTCCTCAGGCGTGCCCACGGTCAGGCGCAGGCAGTTCTCCAGGCCTTCGGTATTGCCGAAACTGCGTACTGCCACGCCCTGAGCGGCCAGCGCGGCTTTCAACACCGCGGCCCGGGGATGCCGCACCAGCAGAAAATTGGCTTGGCTGGGAAACACGGTCAGCTCCGCCACAGCCTGCAAACGCACGTTCAGGCGTTCACGTTCGGCCTTGACCCTCTGCGCTTGCGCCTCCCAAATCTCCCCATGGTCCAGGGCGCGGCAGGCCACGGCTTGGGCCAAAGCGTCGACATTGTAAGGCAAACGCACCCGGTCAAGCAAGCGGATCACTTCCGGATCAGCCACCAAATACCCCAGACGCACACCCGCCAGGGACATGGACTTGGAAAACGTTTTCAAGGTCACAACCTGCGGATACGCTTCCCGCAAACCGCGCAAATCGCGCTCGGCAAAAAGGCCGTACGCTTCGTCCAAAACCACCAACCGGTCGGTTTCTGCCACCAACTTTTGCAAGTCCTCATAGTCGAAGGCATTGCCCGTGGGGTTGTTGGGGCTGGCGATAAATGCCAGCCGGCTGGCGCTGTGGTGCAATTCGGTTGCAAACATTTCGTCATCCAAGGACCAATCAGGACGCAAACGCACACCCACCGGCGTCCCCCCCGTGGCCATGGTCAATTGCCGGTACATGGAAAACGTCGGCGCGGGAAAAACCGTGCGCGTGCCCGGCCCGCCGTAGACCAAGAGCAAATCGCGAATGAGTTCATCCGAACCATTGCCCACCAAGATCGCGTCCGGCGAGACCCTTTCGCGCTGGGCCAAACGCTCCCGCAAGCTTTTCGTCGGGGTCGAGATCCTCGTTCTCTTCGAGCGATTCGCTCTCTTTGGCGATCTCTTTTATCTCAGCGTAATGCTTCAGCGAGAACTCGAT
>JAAXVQ010000365.1 GCA_013335425.1 Candidatus Firestoneibacteriota bacterium
AATGGGCGTATGCAGGGTGGTCTCCGGCGACCAAGGGCCGTAACCCGTGGTGTTCTTGGCGCGGACTTGAACATGATAACGCGTGTCCGGGGACAAATCGTTCAAGCTGCGGTTGTGGGCGGTTAAACCGGTAAACGTCCGCCAGGCTTCTCCTTCGGCCGCCAAACGCAGCTCGTAGGTGGTGGTGGCATTACCGGGCACCCGGGTCCAATTCACGGCGCTTTCGGTGGCGGTCACGTGCAGGGGCGTCAAATTTTTTGGAGCCGAGATCAAGGGTGAAATGAAGGTCACGGGCGCCGACCAAACTCCGGGTCCGCCCTGGCTGAGGGCCCGCACTTTGGCCCAATAGCGGGTGTTTTCCATGAGTCCTTCCAAACGGGCGGCGCCGAGGTGCACGATCTGACGGTTGCCGTCCTCATCCAGGGCATCCGTGCTCACAAGCGCTTCATAAGTGCCGATGCCTTCCTGCGCCGTCCAGGTCAACTGCACATAAGTGTCGGTTACTTGAACCAAGTAGAGGGGGTTGGGTGCCGGGGGCGCGGGAAAGGTGGAAAAGGTCAGAAAAGAAGACCAGGCGCCCGGACCGCGGGTGGGGAAGAGGGGACGGAGCTTCACGCGGTAGGCAAGTCCGGGTTTTAAATTCGCCAGGTCCACGGGCGGGCGGTGAGTTTTTAAACTCAGAGGTTTTTGATTCTCGGGGGCGGTCAGGGGCAGATAGGCCAGTTCATAGGCTTCCGCTCCCGGGATTTCGGCCCAACCGGCTTTCACGGAAGTATGGGTCACCTCGAGGAGGTTGAGCGGGGCCTTTTCGGATTCCGCCAAAACCATGGGTCCGGAGGTGGCGGTTAAGGTGGCCACGGGCATGGGGTCGGACCAAGGTCCGGTCACAAGGTTTCGGCGCAGGCGGATTTTGAGGTAATAGGTGGTATGCGGGCGCAACTGGCTCAGCGACAAAGTATTTTGTTGTGTGGTCTGGAGTTCCCGGGCGGTTGCCGCCGGGTTGGTTTCCAAAGAAATTTCATAGAACACATCGGCCATGCCCGTGTAGAGTCCGGGCCAGGTCAGATGCATGCCGGTATCGGAAACATCGTCCACGGCCAAGCCGGTAATGGGCGGCAGTTGGGTGGTGACCGCGACCACCTCGCTCCAGGCGTCGGCGCGGCCGCCGATGATGGCGCGCACTTTAATATAATAGGTGGTGGCGGCAATCAGGTTGCCCCGGGAGAAAGCGGTGGTGGCGATAAATTGGGTGCCGCGATTGCTGGCGGCGGGATTGGTGCCGAAGGAGACTTCGTAGCGCGCGGCCCAGAGAATGGCTTTCCAGGTGGCTTGAAACGAATCCGGGCCGGTAGTTTCAACCGTCACTTCGGGGATTTTTTTTCCCGGGTCCAAGGCAGTCGGATTGTCGGCCCGGCACAGGAGAGGTCCGGCGGCCAAGACGGCCAACCCCAGCGGGCTTAAGGCCAACAGCAGCAACCAATGCGCCGACCAACCGCGAACAGAAAAAGGCATGGGCCCAGCACCTGCCCTCCGCAAGGTACCCCGCGCCGGCGCCCGGAAATGCCGGGTTCCACCGGCGGGTGGGAAATCATCATAGCACAGCCCTAAAATTATCGTCCACAAAAAGCGGGTGCCCGGCGGGCGGCTGGAGTATAATAAAGCCATGAGTGTGGAACGCGCGGTTTTGGTCACATTGAAATATCAGGGAGGACCCGCCGACAGCGCCGAATCCCTGGCGGAACTGGAGCGCTTGACGGCGACCGCCGGCGGTGAAGTGGCGGCTTGCCGGACCTATTCGCGCCCCCGCCCGGAAGCGGCACTTTTCCTGGGATCCGGGCAAACAGAAGAATTGGGGCGGTTTCTTAAAACCCGGAACGCCGACCTGTTGATCGTCGATCACGAACTTCGCCCCATCCAGCAACGCAATTTGGAAGAGGCTCTGCAAATCAAGGTTATTGACCGCACCCAGTTGATTTTGGATATTTTTGCCCAACGGGCGCACAGCCACGAGGGCAAGCTGCAAGTCGAACTGGCCCAGCTTTCCTACTTGTTGCCGCGTTTGATCGGGCAGGGCAGTATGCTCTCCCGGCTGGGCGGCGGCATCGGCACCAAAGGCCCCGGGGAATCCAAGCTGGAGTACGACCGCCGGCGGGTTCGGCAGCGCATCACCCACTTGAAGCAGCAAATCGAGACTTTGAAACGGACGCGGGCGCTCCAACGCAAAGACCGGCAAGGCGTGCCCCTGCCGCTGGTTTCCCTGGTGGGGTATACCAATGCCGGCAAGTCCGCCTTGCTGACTGCCTTGACGCGCACGCCGACGTTGGTGGCGGACAAACTGTTCGCCACCTTGGACTCGACCACGCGCAAATTTATTTTGCCCCCTTCGCTGGAAGTGTTGTTGACGGATACGGTGGGCTTTATCCGGCGCCTGCCGCATTACCTGGTGGCGGCGTTTAGAAGCACTCTGGACGAAGTGCTTTCGGCGGACGTGCTGCTGCACGTGGTCGACGCCGCGCACGGTGAATGGGAAGCGCAGATGCGGGTGGTGGAGCAAGTGTTGCAGGAGTTGGGTGCCGAAGGCAAGCCGGTGATTTTGGTGCTCAACAAAATGGACCTGGTCCGCCCTATGCGCCGCCGGCGTCTGGCGCACCAATTTCCCGAGGGCGTGCAGATCTCGGCCTTGTCCGGAGACGGGTTGGACGTGCTGCGCACGGCGCTGGCCGAGCGCTTGACGCGCGCCTGGCCGCTCTATACGTTTCAAGTTCCCTACGAACGTTCGGAGGTCCGCTCGTTGTTGGTTCGGCGCGGGCGCTTGCTCAAGGAAACCTACGGCCAAAAGCAGGTCACGTTGAAAATTCAGGTGCCGCCTCAGATCGCGGGGCAGTTTAAGACTTTCCGGAAAAATTCAG